>CAMPGG010000058.1 GCA_946885335.1 uncultured Chitinophagaceae bacterium | reverse complement strand
GTTATGAATGGAGTCAATCGTTGCGGGCAAAAATAATGTTTTCGGTTGAATGCGGACGGTTTGGCCCATTCTGTATGCTAACGTTCATTTTCAACATAATTATTGATAAATTTTCTTAGCATATTCAGGGCTGTATAAGAAGTTTGCTGAATATTCCTCATCCTGTCGAACCTGAAGTGAAATTCTTTAGTTACAATATGATCTTTATTACCAACCGCTATCCAAACCATGCCAACCGGTTTATTTTCAGAACCTCCATCCGGGCCCATGATACCAGATGTGGCGATGGCATAATCAGTTTTTAATTCTCTCAATACGCCCTGCACCATTTGGATCACCACATCTTCACTAACGGCGCCAACCGTTTCAAACAAAGTTTCATCAACGCCAAGAATATCTTTTTTTACCTGGTTGTCATAACTCACTACCGTTCCTTTAAAGTTGCTGGAGGCACCGGCATTCATAGTAAGTAAATGAGCGATAAATCCACCGGTGCAACTTTCTGCCGTGCCCACGGTTTGTTTTCTTTCTTTTAATAATTTACCTACTGTTTCCTGGATGGTCATGTCTTCATCAATGACCAGCCATTCTTTGACCAGTTCTTTCAATTCTGCAAACTTTTTTTCAATTTCTAATTCCAATGCGTTTTTATCATCACCCTGTGTTGACAACCTTAAACGAACCATGCCATAATTAGGCAGGTAAGCCAGTTTAATATGCTGGGGTAGCTTTTCTTCCCAATGCTGAATATGATCGGCCAAATATGATTCTCCAATACCATAGGTTACCAACGTCTGGTGAATGATGACTGACATCTGGAAAGCTGACTGTATACGTGGCAGAACAATTTTGCTCACCATATGTTTCATTTCGTGCGGCACGCCAGGAAGCGAAATAAAAACTTTGCCATTTCTTTCGAACCACATCCCGGGAGCAGTTCCTTTTTCATTGAATAAAACCTGGCAGGCTTCTGGTACATTGGCTTGTTTCAGGTTTCTTTCCGTAACTTCTCTTTTAAATATTTGTTCAAATAAATAGCGGATATGCTTAACCGTTTGATCATCTGTTTTCCATTCGCTGTTAAAATATTTTGCCAGTAAAGGTTTGGTAATGTCATCAGCCGTTGGCCCTAAACCCCCGGTCATAATAATAATATCCGCTTCTTTACTTTCGTCATCCAAAACTTTCCAGATATCATCCCAAACATCGCCCACAGCTATGCGCTTTTTTACCCAAACACCAATTTTGTTTAGTTCCTGTGATATCCAGCCTGTATTGGTATCCAGCGTTTGCCCGATCAATATTTCATCACCAATAGTTATCACAATTGCATTTACCATATGAATGATTAAGAAATGATTTAGATAAAAATGAATTTATTTGCAATGTAATAATGGATACTATATGAAAAAAGTTTGTTTGTTTATTGCCGTATTGATTAGTGTTGCCCATCTCAATGCCCAGTCTGTCTCGGGTAAATTAGCCAAAGCCTATGCTTTGTTTGAAAAAGATGAACAATTGAAATTTGCTTCCGCTTCATTATATGTGATCAATGCAAAAACCGGTGCGGTGGTATTTGATAAAAACAGCAAAATAGGCCTTTCACCTGCATCCACGCAAAAAGTAATTACTGCTGCCACAGCCATGGCTTTGATAGGCAATGAATTTCGATACGAAACAAATTTTTACAATGCTTTATCCATTCAATCTCCTGAAGAAAATAACCTGCTGGTCATCGGTTCCGGGGATCCCAGTTTTGGCAGCTGGCGTTATGCAGCTACTAAAGAAGAAAAGGTATTCAACCAGGTTGCCAATGCAATCAAAGAAAAAAACATTAGCAACTTCAATGGATCATTGATAATTAATGATTTTTTTATTGATCATGAAGGCATACCCAATGGTTATAATTGGGTGGATATAGGTAATTATTATGGTGCCGGGCATTATCGCTTAAACTGGAGAGAAAATCAGTATGATATCTCCTTTAAAACCGGGGATAAAGGGTTATCGGAAATTGCATCTGTAAAACCATCCATTCCTGCAGTTGTTTTCGATAACCAGGTAATGGCTGGTAAAAAGGGTAGTGGTGATAATGCCTATATTTATTTTGTTCCGGGCTCTGAAAAAATGGTGATCAAAGGCACCGTTCCTCCAAATGAAAAATCATTTACAATATCCGGGGCCGTTCCCAATCCGTCCAAATTTTTTGCCACCCATTTGATTGAATACCTGGAACAACCTACTATCGGCTTGAAATTTAAAAATGGTTACCAACCTAAAAAATTAAATAATCCGGAAACCGGGGAAGATGAATTCGCTGCTTATAAACTGGAACCTGTTTACACTCATCGGTCGCCAACCATGGACTCCATTGTTTACTGGTTTTTAAGACGCAGCATTAATTTGTACGGTGAAGCTTTAGTTAAAACCGTTGCATTGCATTATAAACAAAAACCGTCTATGGAAAACGGGCTAAAGTTTTTAAATAATTTCTGGAAAACTCAGGGCATTGATCCCCATGAATTGAATATGTACGATGGTTCAGGGCTTTCACCATCCAACAGGGTAACGACCAAAGCGCAGGTAGCTGTTTTATCTTTTGCCCGTGACCAAAAATGGTTCAACCAATATAAAAATGCTTTCCCTGAATTCAATGGAATGAAAATGAAAAGTGGAACCATTGCAGATGTAAAAGGGTTCACCGGTTATCACACCGCAAAAAATGGCACAGAATATATTTTTTCTTTTTTGGTGAACAATTATTCCGGTTCATCATCTGCACTGGTTCAAAAAATGTATAAGGTGCTGAATGAACTAAAATAATAAGTGGATAGATTATTTTGTAACTACAATGAGGTTTAAAAAAATCTTATTGGCAACGATAACCAGGCAGGCACAAAGAAGCAGGCGATCCAGATGATGATCACCAAAATTTTTCCGCCGATGGAAAGATCCTGGTAAAGGGATCTTTGTAATACACTTTGAATACCGCTGACTACTTTATACTCATTTTCCGCATATGCATAGGGGGGAGCCGGGGAAAGATCTTTGTAATCAGCACTGTGCCTGATCAATGCATTCCTGATCTGCCAGTATTCCTGGTCAGTAAGATCATTGTAATCTTTATCCAGGTCAATGCCTTCATCTTCCAGCCTGTTGGTCAACCGGTCATATTGCACATCAGTAAATAATCGTATCAATAACATAACAGGAAAAATCAATAATGGATAAAAAGAAATAACCCATGCAAATATGCCCATGGCAATAGCGGATAAAACAATAAAAATTTTACCTATGATGTGATAACTATCTAAAAATAACCGGTTCAATAATTGTCCGCCATCCAATGGATGTACGGGTAATAAATTCAGTACGTTCAGGTAAATTAAAATCCATGCAATGCGTTCCAGCATGTAATCATTATTATTTACTGCGAGGAAATAAATTATTATACCTAAAATAATTCCTGGTACCGGGCCTGCCAATAAAATAATGGCAGATTGTTTTTGTGAAACTTCATTTTTGCTGCCCGTAACATATGCCCCCATGAGCGGAATAAAAAAAATACCCAGGTCTTTGTAATTATAGATTTTCATGGCCAGGAAATGTCCCAATTCATGAAAGATCACTACGCCTGAAAGAACCAATACAAGCAACCAGTTTTGATTGAAGAAAATATACCCGATGGCAACATATAAAAAAAGGCTGCTGATTGATTTCAGCCAAACCTGGCTTTTTGATTTGGGTGGGGTTGCAGTTGGTTTTGGTAAAATGAGATCTGAACCTGCTTCGTTGCGATAGGGGTTGCTTTCGTTTTCGCTTATCTCATCATGCCGGTTTTCATTCATAGCCATTTTTTAAAATTAACTAAAAAATGGTTCAAGCTTTTTTTTCAATATATCCGGCATCGTTGTCTTTTTCATTGTTTTGGATTCAAGAAAATAAAGAACCACTTTCCCGGTATTCAACAGTTGTCCTCTTTCATTATACACTTCATGGTGAAATTCCACTTTATGATGCAACGGCAATTCTTTCAAAATTACCTTGATGGTTAACAGGTCGTCATACACCGCTGGTCGCAGGTATTTTGCATGTACATCTATCACCGGCATGATGACACCCATTTTTTCCAAATCGGCATATGTATAACCCAGTTGACGAATGGACTCTGCCCTGGCCGCTTCATAGTATTGAAAATAGTGCCCATGATAAACCACGCCCATCTGGTCGGTTTCAATATAACGTACCCGTACTTTTGTTTCCGTTATGAACATGAGTTATTTTCCTATAAGGCGATCGAGGCTGACATTTCCCGGGCCTGTGAATAATAAAGCAATATATCCGCATAAAAATAAAGAAGCCTTTTCACCTTCGCCAAAAAAATCTGCATTATGAGAATAAAATAAAGCAACCGACATGGCGATGATGAGTGGAATTGAGGCAAACCTGGTTAGAAATCCAACAAGGATAAATGCGGCACAAAAGAATTCTGCAAAAATGACTAAAGACATAGAAGTAACTGACCCAATATTAAATGGATCGGAAAAAGTATCTGCCCGCGATGCAAATTTGGTTAGTTTGCTGTAACCATGTGGAATCATTAAGGCGCCAAGTCCAATCCGCAATATCAAAGTGGCAATAGTAAAAGAAGCTGCGGAACATTTTGTGCTGAAAAGTTTTTTCATTTGAGTATTGGTTAATGGAAAATTTTGCAATGATAATAAAAGAATCTCTTAGCCCAACGTTTCCTGAAAAATCATTTATTGATCATCTCATAAATCATATTTTTTGTTGCAATTTTGTTTCATGATTCCTTCCAAAATGTTAAATCATTTCTTCTAAAGCCAGTTATCCACAGGTGTTTGGAATGATAATTGGTCATAGGTAAAATATTTAGAATCTTTACCACGTTACCGTTCACGGTTAAAGGATTAATAAACATGAAGTATATCACCTTATCATTTTTCGCCGTAATAATCGGGGTCACTTCCTATTGTCAACAAACCCGTATTTACAACGATCCCCAGGACACTTATAAGCAGGCAAAAGAATATTTTCAAAAGGAGCAGTATAGCCTGGCTTACCCGCTTTTAAAAGAATTGGACCAGGAAAGAAAAGAAACACATCGCATCAATGAACCCATCGTTGACCAGGAAATTCAATATTACCTGACGGTTTGCGGATTAAAACAAAATGAAGACAGGGCGGCCAATATGGCAACCGAATATATTGAAGTTGAAAAGAATAATCCGCGTACACAGATGATGAGTTTTCATTTGGCGGAGTATCATTTTCGCAAAGAAAATTTTACAGAGGCCGTTCAATTGTACGAGCAGGCAAACATTGCCAACTTAAGTAACCGCGAAATAGCGGACATGAATTTTCACCAGGGTTATGCATATTTTACGATGCAGAATTTTGCCGCTGCCAAACCGCTTTTCAATACCATTCGTCAAATGCCGGATGATCCGAATTACATTGACGCAAATTATTATTATGGGTTTATCGCTTTCCGCGACCGTAATTATTCGGATGCACTGCAAAGTTTTAAAGTAGTGGAGAACGAGGAAAATTATTTAGCGGTTGTTCCATACTATATAGCGCAGATATATTATGTACAAGGTCAGAAAGATGAAGCCATTGCCTATGCTGAACAAAAAATGAAAAGTGGCAATGCGCAATATTATGATCTTGAATTAAAGCAATTATTGGGTCATGCTTATTTCGAGAAAAAAGAATATGCCAAAGCACTTCCTTACCTGGAAGATTATGTAAACCGTTCCAAAAAAGTAAGCAGGGAAGATCTTTATGAACTTTCTTATTCATATTATGCGGCCAATAATTACAATAAAGCGATTGAAGGCTTTAAACAACTGAGTGGAAATGAAGATTCACTGAGCCAGCATTCTATGTATTTATTGGGTGATTCTTATTTAAAGACCAACCAAAAATCGAATGCCCGGAATGCATTTTTATTCAGTGCATCTAACAGCAGCAATGTTTCGCAAAAAGAAATTTCCCGGTTCAATTATGGAAAGCTTTCTTATGAACTGGGCTACCAGGATGAAGCATTGAATGTGTTGCAATCTTTTATCAATGAATATCCCAACTCAACTTATATACCAGAAGCAACAGAATTAATGGTGGCTGTTTTAGCCAATACCAGCAATTACCGGGATGCACTCAGCATGATTGAAAAATTAAAGAATCCATCAGCCAATACCCGCCGTTTGTATCCACGTATATTGTACGGAAGGGCAACGGAATTGGCGAATGATGGTATGCTGCCCGAAGCGGATGCTTTATTGGATAAGGCATTGAATGATCCCAATAATGGTTCCGTGTTACCATTTGTGCAATTCTGGAAAGGAGAGATCGCATACAGGCAAAACAGGATCGATGATGCCATTCGTTTTTACCATGATTATTTATCTGCAGGTGCTCCAACAAGTGGTGAAGTAAACAGCATCAATGCCCGGTATAATTTGGGTTATTGTTATTTCAGAAAAGAAAATTATTCAACGGCTCTTTCATTCTTTGAGCAGGTGATCAAAAATCCAACATTGAATGCAGACCCGGTAACACAAGATGCATATGTGCGTAGCGCTGATTGTTATTACATGGCTCGTGATTACAATCGTGCAAAAACGATGTATGATAATGTGATCAGGTTTTCCTGGCCGGCGGAAGATTATGCAACTTTTCAAAAAGCGATGATCGCCGGTATCAATAACGCTACTGAAAAAATTAATTTAATGAACACGCTGATCAGGAAGTTTCCCAATTCATTCCTGGTAGCGGATGCCAATATGGAAATTGCCAGTTCTTACCTGGCCAGTGAAAGATTCAGGGATGCGATTCCTTATCTCAATAATGTAATCAGAGCAAGCGGCAACTCCAGTCTGAAACCCAGGGCTATGTTGCGTTTGGGGCTGGTTTATTACAACCTGAATAATAATACGGAAGCATTGGGGCAATACAAACAATTGGTAAGCCAGTATCCCAATTCAGAAGAAGCACAGGATGCTTTGAAAAATATTGAAACCATTTACATTGATCAGAACCAGCCTACTGAGTATGCTGATTTTATGCGGGAAGCAGGCAAACCTTTAAGTGTAAGCGCAGAGGATGAATTAACATGGACGGCTGCACAAACGCAATACGAAAATGGTAATCTGAATGAGGCGCTGACATCTTTTAATAATTACCTGCAAAGATTTCCGCAGGGGAAATATGCCCTGGATGCAAATTATTTTAGTGCCGAAATATATTATGGCCGCAAGGATTGGAAAAATGCGATGAAAGGATATGAATACGTGGCTTCTTTATCACCCAACAAATATGCAGAGAATGCATTGTTGCTTGGTGCCCGCACTTACTTCTTTGAATTCAAGGACTATGATAAGGCAGAAGATTTTTACCAGCAATTAAAGAATACAACCAACAACCAGGAAAACAGGCTGGAAGCCATGCGCGGATTATTACGAAGCCAGTACCAGTTACAAAAATGGACACAGGCATTAGAGAATGCCAAAGACCTTGCAGCAGCTAAAGGCAGCAGTGCGGACGACAGGGCCCTGGCGAATATGGCAATCGCTAAATCTCACCAGGTGAACGGTGTATATGACCTGGCCATCACCCATTATAAAACAGTGGTTTCATTGAACAAGGCAGCATTGGCTGCGGAAGCACGTTACGAAATTGCCAATAGCTGGCTGCAGGTAGATAAACTGGCAGAAGCTGAAAAGGCAGCATTCGAAACCATCAATAAATCCGGCTCTTATGATTATTGGGTGACAAAATCATATATACTATTGGGTGATGTATTTTATAAGCAAAAGGATTATTTCAATGCAAAAGCAACTTTTCAAAGTGTTGTGGAAAATACAATCAATGCTGAATTAAAACAAGAAGCTCAAACCAAACTCAATATGGTTATAGAAGCAGAATCAAAAGACAGTAAAGTTAGCGGGTAAGACAAATTACCGTTAATGTGTAAACGAAAATAATAAGCTCAGATCATTCCTAAAGAACATTCATTTATATGAAAAAATATATTCTAGCCGTCGCACCTCTTCTTTTATTTACCGCGGCAGTAATAGGTCAGGATACTACGAAGAAAAAAATGGTGGAAGTTACATCCACTTTCAAACCGGTATTAAAAGAGGCGGCCAAGATCAATTTTAATGCAGGTCCGCCGGCAACGGATACCACCCGGCCAACGCTTCAATATTCCATCCCTAACCAGAATTTATTATTCAATTATCAACCCGGTTCATTACAGGCGCTGGCATTGTCGGTTGATACGGCTGGCACCTGGGCAAACAGTAATTATATAAAAGCAGGTTTCGGAAGTTTAAAAACACCTTTTTTACAAGCTGGTATTAGTTTGGGTGATGGCAGCACAGCGGGTCTGAATATTTTTGCTAAACATGTTTCCAGCCAGGGTAACAGGGATTTCCAGGACTTCAGCAATACTAAAGTGAATTTGAAAGGATTTTATCAAACAGGTAATAACCTGGAATGGAATGCGGGTTTAGGAATGAATAGTTTCAAGACCTATAAATATGGTTATGTTCCTGAAACACTCACATTTGATGACGATTCTTTATTGCAAAAATTTCAAACATTTTCAGGTGAAGTGTCATTGAGAAATATTAACCTTACAGAGTTTGGACTTTCTTATCAACCCAGGATTTCAATTGATGTTTTTTCTGATAATCTTAAAAACAGTGAGAGTAATACGGTCATTGATCTTCCTTTGCAAAAAACCATTGGTGAAGGTTTCTCTGCCGGTCTGGGATTGACATTTGATTTGACTCGTTTCTCTCCAAATAATAAAACAGCGATTAACAATACCACCTATTATTTTTCACCATCGGTGTTCTTTAAAAGGCCTGCCTTTAATATTCAGGCTGGTATCCGGCCTTCCTGGGATAACGGAAAATTTAAATTGTTTCCAAATATCCTGGCGGAATTTGGTTCGGGTGATGACCGCTTCACTTTCCAGGCAGGATGGACAGGTTATGTGCGCAAAACAAATTACCAGTATTTAGCTAATTATAATCCGTGGATCTGGGTGCCCACTTCATTTAATAATACCTGGATAGAAGAACGTTTTGCTGGCTTCAAAGGATCAGTGGGTGATCATTTTACCTATAACGCCAAAGTAGGTTTCAACAAATTAAATAATCAGCCATTATATTTCAATGATACCTCCGCTGCCGGTGATGGAAAATCTTTTGTGGTTGTAAATGAACCGGAAATAAATGTTTTGCATTTTGGTGGCGAACTGGGTTATAATGTGCAGGAAAAATTTTCACTGGTAACCGGTTTAACCTTAAATCAGTTCAGCAAATTTAAAGAACAGGAAAAAGCATGGGGTTTGATACCATTAGAATTAAAGGCTGCCATGCGCATCCAGGTGTTGAAAGATCTTTGGGTAACCTCTGACCTGTTTGCGTGGCAGGGAGCTTTTTATATGGAAAAAGATGGCAGTGCAGAAAGATTGAAAGGTGCCATTGACCTGAATGCGGGACTTGAATTTAAAATTTTACCAAACCTTAGTTTGTGGACGCAATTCAATAATGTTTTGAATAAAGAATACCAGCGCTGGAATCAATATCCTGTTTATGGATTTAATTTTGCCGGTGGAATCGTATTTTCGTTCAATCAACCCAACTAGGTTATGAACGAATTGCTTTACCAGTTTCTCATTCAGCATCATTCACTGAACCTGCCAGGCCTGGGTACATTGAACCTGGTACGTAAACCTGCCGTTGATGATTTTGGCAGTAAATCATTTTATCCGCCGGAATATTCATTTTCTTTCGATCATTTAAAAGAAGCTCCTTCTAAAAAATTATTTAACTGGCTGTCCTACGTTTTTAATTGCTCTGAAATTGATGCCATTAAAAAAGTAAATGAATTTGGTTTCGATCTGAAGAATCAAATTCAATCGGGTAATAAAGTGAACTGGCATGGCGTAGGCATTTTTCAACAGGGCCAGGATGGCATGGTAAAATTTGAACCCCAGCCAATACATGTTGTATATGAAAAACCTGTTGGTGCTGAAAAAGTGATCAGGGAAAATGCGGCCCACCAGGTAAGGGTAGGAGAAGATTACCGGACATCGGCACAAATGACAGAAATGCTTTTTACCGAAGATGCTCCCCGTAAAAGAAACTGGTGGTTGCTACCATTGATCCTCATCATTCTTGCTTTTTTATTGACCGCCTGGTATTTCTCCAGCAGGGGATTTAAGATCGGTTCAACCGGCTTGCAACAAAATATAGAGGTGGAACAACCAGCTCCTTTGCATAAACAAATTCAATAACAAGCTTTTTTAGTTTCTTTGTGCCCTTTTATGGCACAACTTATTCATTATACAACCTGCCCGGTTTGTGATAGCACACACTTTCAACAGGTATTATCGGTAAAGGATTTCACTGTGAGCGAGGAAATTTTCAGCATCATGGAATGTGCTACCTGTTCATTGAGATTTACACAGGATGTTCCTGCCAAAAATTCTATGTCAGCATATTATGCATCGGAAGATTACATTTCACATACCGATACCTCAAAAGGTTTGATCAACAAGATGTATAAAAACGTACGTCAGATCACGTTAAAACAAAAAGCTTCATGGGTTCAAACTTACAGTAAGAAAAAGCAGGGAAAACTGCTTGAAATAGGCAGCGGCACCGGTGCTTTTGCATCAGAAATGAAAAACAGGGGTTGGGATGTCATTGGGTTGGAGCCCGATGAAAAAGCCAGGCAAAATGCCATGGAATTTTACCAGCTGTCTTTGCATCCGGTTGAAGATCTGTATACATTAATTCCCGGATCATTTGATGCAATCGTATTATGGCATGTGCTGGAACACGTGCATGACTTGCATGATTACATGAAAAGGTTCCGCGAATTATTAAAACCAGATGGCGTTTTGATCATTGCCGTTCCTAATTACACATCAAAAGATGCAAAAATTTATGGAGAATACTGGGCCGCATATGATGTTCCCCGGCACTTGTATCATTTTTCTCCTGTTGCAATGAAAAAATTAGTAGAGAAACATGGCATGATTATACAAAACTATAAACCCATGTGGTATGATAGTTTTTATATCAGCCTGCTTAGCAGTAAATACAAAAACGGAAAAACAAATTGGGCTTCTGCCATTATTAACGGTTTAAGATCAAATGCAGATGCACTAACGGAATCGCGTAACTGCAGTTCCGTTACTTATATCATTCACAAATAATTATTGGGCCATTTGAATTTCAAAAAGGGTAGGCCAGTATTTCCCGGTTACATACATTTTATTGTTTGTAGAATCATATGCAATACCATTCAGAAATTCGGCACCCGGACTTTGGGACCGGATTCTTTTGGAAATATCTGTCAGGTCGATCTTGCCGACCACAGTCGATTGTGCAGGGTCAATTTTTAAAATATAGGGGTATTGCCATTTATTAGCATAAATATAACCGTTGATATATTCCAGCTCATTCAAATTGAATGCAGGAGAACCAGCTTCGCTGATAGCTTTGGTTTCTACTAATGAAAAATTCGTGGGATTATAATAATAGAGATTGTTACTGCCATCACTCACGATCATATTTTTACCATCACTGGTTAAGCCCCAACCTTCTGTGGGCAGGTCAAATTCATTGATCTTTTTAAAATCCATATCATACACAAACACCTTTTTATTTTGCCAGGTAAGTTGGTAAATCGTGTCATTTAAGATCGTGATTCCTTCGCCAAAATAAACAGAGTCAAGCTTTACTTCTTTTAAGATTTCACCGGTTTGCAGATCCACTTTCATCAGCCGGCTTTCATTATTCATTCCGGTTCCTTCATATAATTCACCATTATAGATCATTAACCCCTGTGTAAATGATTTAGGATTATGAGGATATGATTTAATGATAGAAAATCCTATGGAAGCAACATCGGGAACAGGATTGTCAATTGTATCGATATCATCGTTACCATTACGGAATTTAAAAATGACAAATACTAAAAGGATCAACAAAATGCCAACAGCAGCAATAACTTTTCTATTCATATATAAAAAATTCGGTCAGGCAAAAATAAGGGTTGGCTATTGTAAATCATGTTAAAGGTAAATCTGGCCATTTTCTCCTGTAAAAACTTGCATTACTGGAAGTTGGCTATTATATTTACGACCAATACCCTCTTTCCAAATTTCCTTTTAAAGCCGGCAGAACTCCAACACATCCCCGAAATAGCCGTTTCGATTCAAGATCCCTATGCAATTTTTCCAATATCGTTTGAATGCTCATGAGCTGGTATTCAGTTGCATGCAGTAAAACGATCCGTTTTTTAGATGAAAACTTTTGCAACAGGATTAGTATTCCTTTTTATATACAGTGGTGTATGGGCACAAAGGGATTGCCGCACCGCAGAATATGAGCAGCAACAATTATTGGCCGATCCTTCACTGAAGCAAAAAATGCTGGCGGCTATGAATCATTCTCTCAACCTGCCATCTTCTATTTCAAACTATAGGGTAACAAATGAAACCGTGATAAAGATCCCGGTGGTTGTTCATGTGCTTTATAATAAAAGCAATGAAAATATCAGTATGGAGCAGATCCAATCCCAGATAGATGCATTGAACCGGGATTTCAGGAAAAAGAATGCGGATATTATAAACATACCAGAACGGTTTGCAGCATATGCCGCCGATATACAAATAGAATTTGAATTAGCTAAGGTAGATCCGAAAGGCCGGGCAACTTCAGGTGTTGTAAGAAAATATACACCCGTTACTTCCTGGGCGATGAATGATGATATTAAATTTTCGGAAACTGCGGGCAGCAATGCCTGGGATGCAGGTTCTTATTTAAATATCTGGGTTGGAAATCTCAGTAATCTTTTAGGCTATGCATCTGTGATAGGGGATAAGGCTGAAAAAGATGGCGTAGTTATAGCCACCAAAGCTTTTGGAACAATCAATACATCTGCACCATTTAATCTGGGTCGCACGGCGGTACATGAAGTTGGACATTGGCTGGGATTGAAACACATCTGGGGTGATGCTTATTGTGGTGATGATATGGTAGATGATACACCACAACAAAGAGCCTTTACATCCGGTTGCCCCACTGGTGTTCGGGTTACTTGTGGACCGGCTAACGGGGATATGTATATGAATTATATGGATTTTACGAACGATGCCTGCATGTACCTCTTCACACAAGGACAAAAGGAAAGAATGCGCAGCTTAGTTTCGCCAGGTGGTTTCAGGCATTCATTATTGGCTTCCCATGCATTAGGGGAACCATGGATAGAAGAAATTCCTGTTGAAGAAACACAACCCAATAAGTTGCAGGTAAAATTATTCCCTAATCCTGCAAGCAGCAGTATAACTATTGATCTGGAATATGATGCACGCTGGATTGGCAAGGAGTTACAGGTGATCAACATGCATGGGCAGGTATTGATCCGTAAAATGATACAGGCCAAAACCATGAACATCGATATTCATCAATTGCAACCTGGATTGTATTTTGTAAAAGCAGAGAAAGAGGGTGGAAGAATGGTGCAAAAATTTGTGAAGCAGTAAAAAGATCTTTTAAAAATCATCATAAGGGACATACATTTCCTGGTGGATATAAAAATCTGCAAACATCCATAAAATTTTTACTGTTTTTTCAATAAGTAATTATTGGTAGAACGAATCTGCAATTTTATTGCAATCTCCCACGCATACATAGCCTTTTTTCGGTCATTGCTTTGGTTATAAACCTTAAGTTATCTTTATATTT
>CAMPGG010000057.1 GCA_946885335.1 uncultured Chitinophagaceae bacterium | reverse complement strand
ACAATAATATTTATAATGCTGACGGTCTTTCCTTCAAGCAGGGAAATATCATGCATAATATATAAGGTAGAAGCGATCATTATCCCTACAACCGCAGCTTGTATACCTTCCTGCGACCGGTAAATGGCAGCATATTTTTTCAGGTTACTCCAAATAGGGAAAAAGAAAAGGACCAGCAATGCAGAAGGAAGAAATATGGCAATGGATCCAACCAGGCATCCTAATAACTGCATATAAGGTCCCTGGTCTTTTAATGCCAATCCACCCGTGAAAGAAGCGATTGAAAAAACGGGCCCGGGAACAGCCCGAACAATACCCATACCCGTATACATTTCCTCTTTATCGATCCTGATCATCTCCTTTCCTTCATTTTTTGGTGCAAGCGGCCTGATGGAAAACTGCTCATACATCATCGGCATTAAAACCTGGCCGCCACCAAATACGAGGCTTCCCATACGGTAAATATTTTCAAATAAATTGACGGGCTTCCTGGATTCCCATTCGTTTTTCCTGGCAGTTTCACTAAATATTCCGGCTATTAAAAAGATAAAAGCAAACAACCAGATATTCCACCATTTTATTTGTTTGGGTTTTTGGTGAACCTGTGGAATCCGTTTATGGCTGATATTGGTTGCCGCGCCGCCTAATACGATCAGCAAAGGAAAGATCCAGGGTTGTTTAAATAACAGGTAGGTTGCAAAAGCACCTACAATCATAATGATCCATGTTATTGTATTACGGATAGAAACCTGGAAGGCTAACACCGATGCATATGCTAAAAACCCCGCAGCCATTGGTGGTATGAATTTAAATATATCCGTATGCAATGCCTTCCTGTCAAAATAATGAAGCAGGAAAGAAAAGGCGCCCATAAAAACACAGGCAGGTAAAATCCATATCAATAAGGTAACAACCGCCAACGAAACACCTCCGCGTTTATACCCGATTAGCGTTAATATTTGTGTAGAAGAAGCTCCTGGCAATAAATGACAAAAGGCATTATAATCAATCAATTCTTCTTTGGTAATATATGGCCGTTTATTAACGAAGGTTTTCATCATCATTGCCAGATGGGCCTGCGGACCGCCAAATGCAGTGATACTATGATAAAAAACATCTTTTAAAAAAGGAACATGACGCAGAAGCATATTAGGGTTAAAATTATAAAAATTCATTTACCTTCTTCAAAATCCGAAAAATAGAAACCGAATTAGGTAAATTCATTAAAATTTTTACTTTATGCTACGTATACCTGTTTTATTTTTCCTGATGTTTTGCGGCTTGACATTTTGTAATGCACAAACTGATCTAACCGCTTTACAACTAAAATTAAAATCAGCTGCCGATAAAATTGAAACCAAAAGTATTGAGTGGCGAAGGCATCTTCATCAATTCCCTGAATTAAGTAACCGGGAATTTAAAACGGCAAAAATGATCGCTGATCATTTAAAAAGTCTTGGAATAGAGGTGCAGGAAAACGTTGCAAAAACAGGCGTGGTAGGTATTTTGAAAGGTGGAAAACCCGGTCCTGTAATAGGTTTGAGGGCGGATATGGATGCATTGCCTGTTTTGGAAAGAACAAATTTATCATTCGCCTCTAAACAAAAATCTGAATACAATGGACAGGAGGTAAGCGTGATGCATGCATGTGGTCATGATACTCATGTTGCTATGTTAATGAGTGTAGCTGAAATATTAGCTGGTGTAAAGAAAGAATTGAAAGGAACTATAAAATTTGTTTTTCAACCAGCGGAAGAAGGGGCACCCGAAGGTGAAGAAGGCGGTGCGCCATTAATGGTTAAAGAAGGCGTATTAAAAAATCCGGATGTTGATATTATGCTTGGATTACACATTAATGCACAATCTCCGGTGGGTACAATCAAGTACAGGGAAGAAGGTATGATGGCGGCATCTGACTGGTTTACAATTAAAGTAAAAGGCAAACAATCACATGGCTCACAGCCATGGTTAGGTGTAGATCCGGTGGTGGTGTCTGCCCAGATCATTTCCGGCCTTCAAACCATTGTGAGCCGGCAAACAGAGCTAACAAAAAATGCAGCGGTAATTTCTGTTTGTATCATTAACGGGGGAGTAAGAGCCAATATTATTCCTGAAGAAGTGGAAATGACCGGTACCATCAGAACGCTGGACAAAGACATGCAAAAGCATATTCACGAAAGAATTAAAACGACAGCTGAAAAAATTGCAGAAAGCAGCGGGGCAACGGCTGTTGTTGAAATTGAAAATAAAACTTTGGTTACTTATAATGACCCGGCACTTACCCGGAAATTACTGCCATCATTGATAAAGGCAGCCGGAAAAGAAAACGTTTTGGAGATGAATGCGGTAACTGGTGCCGAAGACTTTTCATTCTTTGCTGAAAAAATTCCTTCTTTGTATTTATATGTAGGCGGACTACCTTCGGGTAAGGATCCCCGTGAGGCTGCCGCACATCACACACCTGATTTTTATGTTGATGATGCCGGAATGAAAACCGGCATCCTGGCATTTTTAATGATGGTTACCGATTACATGGACATGCAAAAATAAATTATGATTCACAGGAGACTTTACTTTTTGGCTATCCTTTTCTTTCCATTTTTATTATCTGCCCAAAAAACAGATAAAGCATTACAAAAAAAACTGGAACAGGCAATTACAGGCTTTAATGGTGATGTGGGTATTTATGTAAAGAATTTAAAGAATGGAAAAATTGCCGCGGTCAATGCAGATTCAATATTTCCTACAGCCAGTATGGTGAAAGTTCCCATAATGATAGGAGTGATGGATAAAATTGAAAAAGGAGAATTAAGTTATGAAGAGGAATTGATTTATAAAGACTCACTGCTTTATGAAGGAGAAGATATTCTTGGATCATTTAAAGAAGGGGAAAAGATCCGGTTAAATAAAGTAATGATGCTGATGCTTACCATGAGTGATAATACTGCCAGCTTGTGGCTGCAAAGCCTGGCAGGAACGGGAAGCCGCATAAACGAAATAATGGAAGACCTGGGTATGAAAAGCACCCGGGTAAATTCGCGTACGCCTAACCGGGAGAGTGACTGGCGGGTTTATGGTTGGGGACAAACAACGCCCCGCGAAATGGCAACTTTGCTGGAAATGATTATTAACAACAAAGTTGTTTCTCCAGCTGCTTCAACCAGGATGGCAAGAAACCTGGGACGAAATTTTTGGGATGATGTTGCACTTTCAGAAATACCTCCTTATGAAAAAGTGCTTAGTAAAAATGGCGCCGTCAATGCATCCCGGAGTGAAGTATTGTTGGTTACCGGGCCAAAAAGTCAATATGTATTTTGTATCACTACAAAAAACAATAAAGATGTAAGTTGGGAAAATGATAATGAAGCATGGGTGCTTTCAAGAAAAGTGTCACAAATACTTTGGAACTATTTTGAACCTAAAAGCAAATGGACCCAACCTGCCGGAAGGGAAAAGTTTAATTGAACTGGTACCGGAAACCTAATTCATACACATTATCATTTCCTGCATCAAAAGGAAGTTTACCTGCAGCAAAGCTGGCAAAAAATCCTTTGGAGGATGAAACCGAAGCTGAAAAATAAGTATGCTTATCAAGGTTCACCTGCCTGATAATATCCGGCGCATTCATCTCCTTAAAAAATCGCAAATCTGCATTAAAGAAAATGGACTGATCTTTAAATTCACTGATCAGTGTTCTGAAACCAATTTCCATATTCAGCCTGGCAAAGCTGTTTTCGTTTCCCGTTAAATCTTTTCGGGTTAAATCATCTACCGGTTTTACATAATCAATCCTGGCCATAAAAACCGGGATGGTAGCACCATCGGGTTGAAAAGTTTTATCCGTACCTGTAATCATCCTTAATAATGCAAAAGGATAATCTGGCAAATTAAAATAGGCTAAGGTGGAATGCTGCGCCCAGCCTTTTGCACCTAATCCAAGTTTTACGCCAGCCACCCATTGTTTTTTACGAAAATCCTGGGTGTTTTCTAATTCAATATTTCCATCCAAACCAATATAATACTGATTGGTCAACACCAGGTTTTCATTGAAAGTTTTCCATTCTTCACTGTTTTCAATTTCTTCCGTAGATGTCATGGTAGCCAGGCTAAGTTCCAATTCGTTTAACAGGTCTCTTACTTCGTCAGTCGTTTTATTAGCTACACCACCACTGTATTGAAAGCCACCAAACGAAACACCGGAACTCAGAAAATCGTAGGGGTTCAGCGCTTTTTTAAAAGCCACATTGCCATTCGATTGAATTTGAAATGAAAAACCATTTCTCTTCAATGATGATTCATGGAATCGTCGCCAGTCAAAATTCCAGTCATATTTAAAACCCAAACCGATTAAATCTTCTTTTTCAATTTCAAAAGTTTTAAATTCTACATCCAGGTCCCGGAAAAGGGAAAGCGCTTTTGATTTGTTTTTGATTTCCATGATCCTTGCCCATGCCCGGTTATATAAGTCAGGATCAGTGGTCAGTTTCTTTTTAAGATCGTTAAGCAAAGAAGTTGCAGCATGCCCGGGTAAGGAGTTTTCTACCGTAGCCACCAATTCATCTGCAAATAATAATTGAGAGCTATCCTCCTGCGAAAAAACCATTGTTTGACAATGGATGATCAGTAAAAGAAGCCATACTTTTTGCATGGGAAAATTTTTTGGTTTAGTTGATGAAAGTTTAACCCTGAGAAAAGACTTTATTTCTTTTCATTCCAGAACATATAGTTTCCATCATTCACGGCGGCAAATTCCGCTACGGTACTGTTTGCATTGGTTAATACATCCGTCATCATATTAACGGCAATGGTCCGGTTAATGCCCTCTTCATATACAGCACCGCGACCTACAATGAAAACAACATCAATCATATCCGCAAGCATGGCGGCTTCCTGCCTTAGGAGTTCTAAGCTTAGGTTAGGGTTGAAAAATTTTAAATCCTTCATTGGAATATCACCGGCTTCAGAAAAAATTTTTCGTAATTGTTTAAGCCGGTACAAGGTGATCCAGGTGGTTGTGCAGGAGCGATTGTTCATGCTCCAGGGAGATTGATCGGGCATACTGAAAAAATTTTCAGATCATTAAAAAATGTGCCTCAGAACCTAACCTTTTCGTGTGTTCTTTAAAGTTACATGATTTTAAAAAAGAAGAGAGCGATAATTATTTTAAAAGCTGGTAAGCCAGCAGGCTCATGAGATAAGCCAGTCCTGTCATGTACACAAATTGAATGATTGGCCATTTCCATGTCCCGGTTTCGCGGTAAACAATCGCCAGCGTACTCATACACTGCATAGCGAAAAGATAAAACAGCATTAATGAAACGCCAGTAGCCAGGGAGAACATAGGTGTTCCATCCTCTTTTTTTGCATTGCGCATTTTATCACTTAAAAGAACAACTTCATCATCACTGCCACCAACACTGTATAATGTTGCCATTGTTCCAACAAAAACTTCCCTTGCCGCAAAAGAAGTTACCAGTGCAATGCCAATCTTCCAATCATAACCTAAGGGTAAAATAGCGGGCTCAATGGATTTACCCAAAATACCGGCAAAAGAGTTTTCAAGTCTTGCCGTGTTGCGTTCATTTTCAAGATCTTCAGATGGCGCAGTTTGCGCAGCCATTTTTGCTGCATATTCTTTTTCAACAGCATCCATTCTTCCGGGAGGTCCAAAAGAACTTAATACCCAAAGAATCAGGCTAATGATCATGATTATTTTCCCCGCTTCAAACACAAAAATGCGGGCCTTGGAAATCATTGTTTGTATGATATTGTTCCATCGGGGCGAACGGTAAGTCGGCAGTTCAAGAATGAAAAAACTTTTTTCCATGCTTTTAATGAACCACTTAGCGATGTACGAAATCAAAAGAGCCATTACCAACCCAAGCAGGTAAAGGAACATCATCATCAATCCCTGAACACTTAAGAATCCAAATAAAAAAGTGTTGGGTATAACCAGGCCGATCAGGATGGTATAAACCGGTAATCTTGCAGAGCAACTCATTAAAGGGGTTACCAAAATAGTAAGTAACCGCTCTTTTTTATTTTCAATATTCCGGGCGCTCATGATGGCCGGCACCGCACAGGCAAAGCCACTGATCATGGGCATTACGCTTTTCCCATTCAAGCCAACACTTCGCATTAACCGGTCCGACAGAAAACTTATTCGTGCCATATAACCGGTATCTTCCAGCAGGGTAATCAATCCAAACAGGATCATGATCTGTGGAATGAAAATGAGTATGCCTCCTAAACCCGCTACCACACCATTGATCAACAGGTCACTCCACCAGGCTTCTGGCAAAAAACCCGACAACCCGGCACTTAAGTAAGCAAAAAGCGTTTCGATCCAGGTCATGGGATATTGGGCCAGCCAAAAAACAGATTGAAATAAAAGAAATAAAACAGCCAGCAGAATAATATAACCCCAGCGCCTGTGTAATAAAATATTATCCAGTTTTTCGGTGAATAAGGTTTTTTGTAGCGGATCTGGTTCCGATACCGACAATTTCATAATGTGTTTGATGCGGGTATACCGCTGCATTATTTCATCGGCCTGGATTTTGGTAGCATTGAATTTATTTTTTTGTTCAATATTTTCAATGGCATCCTGCGTATGCTGGGGAAAATCAAAAGATTCGTGGTTGATCAGGTAATGGATAGATGAATAATCACTCAAACCTGGGAATATTTCCTGTACTTCATCTATCGCTACTGATGCCAATTGTTTATTATCTATGAAATCGCGGGCAGGTATATGATATAGTTTTTCAACCGTTTGTGCTATGGCTTTTTTTAACTGCGGTAAACCTTTATTCTTGCGTGGATTGATCGATATTACAGGAACACCCAGTTCCCTTTCTAATTCCGGGATATCGATATTGATTCCTTTACTTTTTGCCAGGTCAGTCATGGTGAGGGCCACAACAACCGGCAATTTCAAATCAATTAATTGTGTGCAGAATAAAAGATTTCTTTTCAGGTTACTGGCATCAACAACGGCAATTAAAACATCTGATTGAACGGATCCATCCTGGTTCATTAAAACCTTGTAAGAAACCCATTCATCCAAGCGGCGGGGATATAAACTGTATGTTCCGGGTAAATCTATGACCTGGACTTTACCAAATCCCGGCAGGTTGGTGACACCTACCTTTTTATCAACCGTAACGCCAGGAAAATTCCCAACTTTTTGGTTCATCCCGGTAAGGCTGTTGAATAATGAAGTTTTACCGCTATTGGGGTTTCCTACTAATGCTATATGTATCTTTCTATTGTCCAAGGGCTATAACCCGCAAAAGTAAGTGTCCGTATTTTTAATCGTTTACGAATTTGGAAGTTTTGTTTATTCTTTCACAAACATTATCTAATTAACGTGTTCATTGCCCGGTATAACGGCCCATTACAATAACTTTGTTTTAATCTTTTGAAAAAAATATAATTCGAATATGATAAAGTATCCGGCCGTATTTGTACCAGTTTTGATATTGATTTGTTTTGAAGCATCATCTCAAAAATTAAAGAAAGCAGACAAAGCGGTTATCAGCAGGTTAACAGAACATGTACAATATTTATCAGATGATAAACTGGAAGGTAGACGGGCTGGTTCCAATGGCGAGCAATTAGCGGCTGAATATATCAGCAACCAGTTTAAAAGTGCTGGCATTTTACCCAAAGGAACACAAGGCTATTTACAATCCTTTCCTATTTATGAAGGAAAACAAATAGGTAAAGAAACCCAATTGATCATTAATGGTGATGAAATTAGTCATGATGATTTTTTTCCTTTTGCATTCAGTCCCCAAAGCACCATTGAAGCCATGCCGGCTATAGCCCTCCAGGAATCGGGTATGCCCTGGTTCCAGGATTTAAAAGAAGTACTGGAAGCCAATGCGGCAAATCCGCATTTTGATTTAACAGATCATATCAGGACACATACCAAACAGGTCCAGGAAAAAGGCGCAACGGCATTGATCGTTTATAATTCTTCCGAAAAAACGGATCATTTAAGTTTTGAAGCGAAAGATGTTTCTGCAAAAACGGCCATTCCTGTAATTTATGTAAGCAAGGATGTTGTAAAAAAACATTTTGAAGATGAATCTGCTACACTTGATATTAAACTGGTAACAAACATTCAAGAAAAATACAGGAACGGACATAATGTGGTTGGTTATATAGACAATGGTGCAAACAGTACAGTGGTTTTGGGTGCTCATTATGATCATCTTGGTTTTGGCGAAGACGGAAATTCATTGGTTCGGGTGAATGAAAAATTGATCCATAATGGCGCGGATGATAATGCCAGCGGAACATCAGCACTCATTGAACTTTCCAGGATGTTGACGGACAAAAAATACAAGAACAGCAACTACCTGTTCATAGCTTTTTCAGGTGAAGAACTGGGTCTTTTTGGATCAAAATATTTTGTTGAAAATCCAACAATCGATCTTGCCAAAATCAATTACATGATCAATATGGATATGATCGGGCGTTTAAATGACAGTAATAAAGCAATTACAGTTGGTGGTGTTGGTACCTCACCGTCCTGGTCATTTATCAGTGCGGAGAATAAATTACCATTTTCTATAAAAGTTGATTCAAGTGGAAGCGGTCCCAGCGATCATACTTCATTTTACCGGAAGGATATTCCCGTGTTATTTTTCTTTACGGGTTTACACACAGATTATCACAAGCCCTCCGATGATGCCGATAAAGTAAATACTACCGGTAGTTACCAGATCATGTTGTTTATAACGGATATCATTAACCGCATCAATAAAGACAACCAAAAACTGGCTTTTACAAAAACAAAGGAAAAGCAAATGGGTACTACTGCGAGATTCTCTGTATCGCTGGGAATTATGCCTGATTATACATTTAGCGGACCGGGTGTAAAAGCGGATGGTGTTACAGAAGGCAGACCCGCACATAAAGCCGGATTAAAAACAGGTGATATAGTTGTTCAATTAGGAGAAATGCCGGTTAACTCTATGGAAGATTATATGCAGGCATTATCGAAGTTTAAGAAAGGTGATAATACAACGGTTAAATACAAAAGAGGCGAAACAATTAACGAATCACCCATTCAGTTTTGATTAATAGAAAATCATTGTATGGCAACTTCCAAACTGGTATTAAACACGAAAGAACTTACGGAAGAATTTTTTGATGAAACCAGGTTGCTGGGTATTATGGCCCCAATGAAAGACTACCAGTTTTGCTGGCAGTTAAATGCACTCATGAATATGGATCTGCGGAACAATCCTGACATCGAGATACAACTGATCAGGAAAAAACGCACCTACTATTTTTCAGTTTACAGTTATTTTGAAGACAATAGTTCGCTCTGTCATTACATTTATAAAAATCATATTGACGGAGAGTTTCTTTTACCTGAATTTAAACACCTTGATTTTTTATATTTATTGAAGGGCGATGTGGTATCGAATGAATACATTGATCAGGTAATGGCAGGTATCCGGCTTATCAATGGTGTACAACTGGTGCTTGATTTGGCATCAGAGAAAATTGTACATAAGGAGAATCTTGTTTTTTAATTCTGTTCATCTTTAAACTAAAATAACATGTGGCAGGAAGAAGATAATAAGTTAACCCGCAAGTTTGAATTCAAAAATTTTAGTGAAGCATTTGCCTTCATGACCAGGGTAGCCATGGAAGCGGAAAAGATGGATCATCATCCAACCTGGACAAACACCTGGAATAAAGTAGACATTTCCCTTAGTACGCACAGTGCCGGAAATAAAGTAACAGAAAAAGATCATCAATTGGCAAAAGCCATTGATGCGTTAATAAAATAATTATTGCAATTCAACCAGGTTGCCGGTTTGATTTTTAAAGCGCCCAACCGGTGTTGTAAACTTTTCCAGGTTATTATCTTTTAATACAGATATAAATTCATCCAGGCTTTCTTCTCTAACCGAAATTAATAGTCCGCCGCTGGTTTGCGGATCGGCTAAAATGTATTTTTGCAGATCTGTAATGGAACCAATTTTATCTCCATAACTATCCCAGTTCCTATTTGTACCACCAGGAATTGATTTTTTTTCGATGTAAGTAAACAACTCCTGTGTAATGAGTGGTACATTATCAAATTCAATTACTGCCGTTAAACCGCTTCCTTCGGCCATTTCAACCAGGTGACCTAATAATCCAAATCCAGTCACGTCTGTCATTGCATGTACACCGGCAATCTTTCCCAACTTTTCACCAACAACATTTAACTGCATCATTTGCCTGGCTGCTAATCCAATATGCTGGTCATGCAGTATACCTTTTTTTTCAGCAGTCGTCAAAATGCCAACACCAAGTGGTTTGGTTAAAAACAAATAGTCATCGCTTTTTGCCTCGTTATTCTTTTTGATATGTTCAATATTTACCAGGCCATTGACTGCCAGTCCAAAAATGGGTTCGGGTGAATCAATGCTATGACCGCCTGCTAATGAAATGCCGGCTTCCTTACAAATACTGCGACTGCCTTCAATTACTTTTTGTGCTACTTCTGCAGGCAAAGTATTGATCGGCCAACCTAAAATGGCAATCGCCAAAACCGGCCGTCCACCCATCGCATACACATCACTGATTGCATTGGCTGAAGCAATTCTACCAAATTCAAATGGGTCATCTACGATGGGCATAAAAAAATCTGTAGTGCTGATCAGGGCTGTTCCATTTTGCAAATCATACACGGCCGCATCGTCTTTGCTGTGATTGCCAACAATTAACCGGTCGTTGTTAGGCATAGCAAAATTGCTTTGTAATATAGTGTCAAGGATTTTGGGTGAAATCTTACATCCACAGCCGGCACCATGAGAGTATTGAGTGAGTTTGATCGATTGCATTTTTTGTTTTTGGGAGATGTGAAAATAAATCAAACAATGCAGTTGAAAGTATAATATATCTGAAAGAGAACATCATCAAAATTTATAATCCGCCAAGACATACCTCCTATAATTTGCATTTATTATTTATATTGGTAGGGCTTATGCGTTTTTACAAATCCCTCTTTCTCCACATCTGCTTAATATTGATGTTTAATATTGTCTGCATGTTTCATGCTGATGCCCAGGCGATTTTAAATGCAGATGAAATTGAAAAATTATTTAGTAACAAATCAAGGGGTTTACATATTCCGATAGCTTCCATTTCAAAAAATATCTATTCCACTGGCAATGCGCAATCAATAATAAATGAGCTGGAATCAAGAGCAAATAATAATCATTTTCGTGCACGGCTTTTTATATTAAAGGCTTCCCTTATTAATGAGGAGTCCATACAACAGCAGCAAAACAAATTAGAACCAAATATAAAACCCGAGATGAAGCCTTTAGTCATGGAGTTCCTTGCAAAGTCTATGGAGGAGGCATATTTATCCGGAGATAATTGGTTAATTGCCCAGACCAGCATTACTTACGGACATTTTTGTTCCGCAATTAAGGAACTAGAGTATGCTGTAACCTATACAATGAATGGGTTGGAAATAAATGAGAAAAATAGTTTTGAAAATAGTCCAATAGATTACCAGGTTGTTGGTGAATTGTTATATAAAATCCGTGAATACGAGGAAAGCGTGCAGTTTAGCTTGAAAGCCCTTAAAATATGGGAGTTTGGACAAGTTCAAAAAGACATACAACGGATGATGTGGGCATGCAATACAACCGCACTTGGGTTTCATCGCTTGCAGAATTACGATTCAGCATTTTTTTACTACAATAAAGCGATGTTGTATGCGGACGAATTAAAACTGGATATTTGGAAGGGAATCATTAGCGGTAATATGGGGCAAATTTATTTCGCTCAAAAGAAATATGATACGGCACTAACATTACTACAAACAGATTACAACATAAGTAAAAAAGATAAGCTGTATGATAACGCTGCCAATTCCCTGCAATGGGCTGCTCGCACACAATTACAATTAGGGAATAACGAAGTCGCATTACAATATGTGCGTGAAGCATTTTACCTGTTGGAAAAGATTCCCAATATGAACTATCTGCGAAATACTTACCAGGCAGCAACAGAAGTTTTCAAATCATTGGAGAATTACGACAGTGCTTTTTATTATAACACAAAATATGGCGCTTTGAACGATTCATTGGAGCGGGTGGTTGCATTAAGTGGGATAGCCGTATCCAAAGCAAGAGCCAATGATGAAAAAAGCAGGTATAGAATTCAATCCCTGCAAAAAGAAAAAGAGAAGCAGGTGTTTCAGCGTAATATACTAATAGCAGCGATTATCCTGTTTGGGGTAGTAGGTTTTTTGGTCATAACGAAACAGCGGTTGAAAGCAAAGTTAGAAGTAGCGCGGGCAGAACAGGAAAAGCAACGGATGCAGCAGGAGATGGTTTTTGCAAGGGAGCAACTGAACATGTTTACAGAAAATATCGTAGAGAAAACGAACATGATTGAAAAACTTGAAGAACAGGTAAGAGATAAGACTGTTTCTACCGAACAGCAGATGCTTATTACAGAACTTGGTCAGCAAACTATTTTAACTGAAGATGACTGGATCAAGTTCAAAATACTTTTCGAAAAAATTTATCCAACTTTTTTTAAGCAAATTAAAAAAACAGCTCCCGATATTACTTTGGCTGAAATGCGCATGGCAGCCCTGGTATTACTTCAGTTAACCAGTAAACAAACAGCTGCCATACTCGGTATTTCAGTTGATAGCGTACATAAAACCAGGCAAAGGTTGCGACAGCGGCTGCAGCTAAACTCCGATGTAAACCTGGATGATTATATAGCAGGGATTTGATTTGCTGGTTTTTGCCAGGTAAACCCAGTTACTGTTGAAAATAATCTTTCAAATATCTTCCAAACAAATACCTATTGTTTGGTGCTTTGCTATTTTTTGTTTTGAGAGCGATGTTGATTCCACACATACTGTAAGCATTTGATTTATTTTTTATATTAGCTTCTGCTTATGAATTTTTTTAAATCTCAATTGCATCGCATCTGCATTGTATTCCTGCTTAGTTTTTCTATCTGTACGGGGCAGGCCCAAACGTCTGCAGTAAATGCGACTGAAATATCTAAGATATTAACCGAGCGAACACAAAACTTTGTTTATCACATATATGATTTGGTACAACAGATTATCAACAGTGGACAATCTGAAAAAATTTTACGTGAGCTGGAAACAAAAGCAAACAACCATCACTTACGGGCAAGACTTTATGTACTAAAAGCTGCGGTTCTTTATTATGAAGAGTTAAAAAAAGATAATTATACAACAGTTGAATACCGTGTAAGCCCTGCCGTGAAGTCGGAAATGCTGGCACTATATTCAAAAGCAATGAATGAGGCCTATTTGACCGGGGATGACCAGACAATAGCACAGATAAGTTTTTATTATGGTCAAAGTTGCCATGTATTGAAGGAACTTGAACTTGCCGTAACGTATACAATGATTGGATTAGAGTTAAATGAGAAACACGGCATTGAAAACAGCCCACTGGATTATAGGGTGGTTGGAGAGATATTTTATAAGATCCGGGAATATGATGAATGTGTAAAAAACAGTATAAAAGCATTTGAATTATGGGAGCAACTTAAAGCTAAAGAACGCACAGATACTTTAAACATGATGTTTTCCAGTAATACAGCCGCCCTGGGTTACCATCGGCAACAGCAATACGATTCTGCATTTTACTGGTACAAAATATCACTGGATAATGCATCTGCATTGAAATCGAATGTATGGATTGGCATTGTTGGGGGTAACATGGGTCAAATTTTTTTTGAACAAAAAAAATACGATACCGCCCTGGCATTATTTCAAACGGATTATAAGTTTAGTATAGAAGAAAAATTATTTGATAATGCAGCTAACTCAATGCAGTGGGCAGCACGAACACA
>CAMPGG010000056.1 GCA_946885335.1 uncultured Chitinophagaceae bacterium | reverse complement strand
CCAATGTAGTATGATCTTTAGAATTTACTGCATTTTCAATAATATTACGGGTGGGGTACATTGCTGCACCGCCAACTACCGGGTTACTATCCTGGGCTATAGCAGCGGAAGCCAGGAAAGCAAAGCTAAATACTGAAACGATTATCTTTTTCATATAAATGTTTCAGATACTTACGAGGCTGTAAAAATTCCGGATTGCTTTTTGAAAAATAAATTTTAAGAAGGCTTACCCATTACATACATCTGGTCGAGCGTTGGGTTAGGGCTGCCACCTTCATTTTCAAGTGTGATGGCAAAGGCATCTGCCTTTGGGAAAGTGGCCATTTTTTGCGCATGTTGTTTTACGTTATCCAGCATTCCTCCATTAACAGGTTGCCCGTCTACAATCGCCCAAAACTGGTATTGCTTACCTGCTGGCGCCTGGGGCAATGAAACATCCACGAGGTAAACTTCTTTTGATTGTGCATGCCAGAATACATGAACCATTGCATCGGGTTTACCAGGTACTTCTTCCAGGTATACAGGTTTATAATTTTCGTCCTGCATCATACGCAGCAGTTGACCAGTAGCCAGGTTTTCCTGCTGAAGTTGTTGCATATTATAATTTGCTGTGTCCAGGTTATTTTGCATCCTGGCTAATTCATTGTTTTGCTGCTGTGTCCTGGTATATAAATAAATGGCCAATCCCATAAAAACAACCAGCCCGGTCATGGAAGCCGCCATCAACCATCCTTTATTATCCTGTTTCATAACCACCACTTTCCCGGTTGAATGGGTGACAGGCTTAGCCTGCTGGTTCTGCGTATGTTCATTTATGTTAGTGACGGCTTTGTTTTCATTTTCCTTTAATTCATTTATTTGGGAAAAAAGTTTTGCCTTAACCGAAGCACCAGGTGCAAGTTCGGATTGGTTTGCAGTTGCCTCTAATGTCATGCTGATGCGGTCCGCCTCTTCCTTTAGTTCGGGAAATAAAGCAATTAACTGCTCCATTTTTCCGGCTTCCTCGGGAGGCAGCATACCCATCACATAAAGTTCAAGGTCGCCTGATGATATGATACAACTTAAATCCACTTTTATTTTTTATCCCAGTATTTTTCTTAATTGTATGATGATGGTTCTCAATCTTGTTTTAACGGTGCCCAATGGAATTTCAAGGATTTGGGAAATTTCTTCCTGCGTATACCCCAGGAAATAGGAGAGCTCCAAAAGTTTTCGGTGTTCTGCAGGAAGTTTTTCCAGTAACTTTTTTAATCCAACATCCCGGACTTCGTTTGTCGCCGCTTTGTCAGCAGTATATACGCTATTATCTATCGATACAGTTTTTGAAAGATTGTTATATTCTTTAGAACGTGTATAATCAATCGTTTGGTTGCGGGCAATGTTCAGCATCCAGGTAAACAAACGGCCTTTTGCAGCATCGTACATCCCGATATTCTTCCAAATCTTTACAAAAACCTGCTGCAAAACATCTTCCGCTACTTCCTGCTGTGGAATGATCTGGTATATAATAGTGAAAAGCGACTTTGAATAATTATCATACAGGTGATTAAAGGCCTGTTCATCCCTGCCTTTCAGTTTTTCAACAAGGTCCGCTTCCGTATATGTGCTTGATTGTAACAAAGAAGTAGCAAAATAAGGAAACAAATTGAAAATTTGACAATGTTGATAATTGAAAATGAAGAGAATTCAAAATGCATTATTTGATCTTCTTAATCATTCCGAATTTATCAAACTTTGTTTCTTTCCATTTTTTTATTCAATAAGTTTTGCAGACTGACACCAAATTCAAATTGTTGTTTTTCTACCTCAACAAATAACTTTACTTAAGTTTTTATAGGAAGCCGATTGTAATTGCAAATTGCTTTTAAAATATCTCAAAAAGGAAACTCCCTGTTCCAAATAAACAATTATGTAAATGAAAGCTGTGCAGTAAGATATTCTCTGTAAATATTTACCCACCAGGTGATTGCAGTCATAATTATATCACATAGATTTGGTTGTTAATTATAAACAGATTTTTAATAATAATTTTCCAGTTCTGTCATTCTTTTTCTTTACGCTTTTTCTATTTTCAATCCATCCTTTTTTATTACATACCCGGTCATTAATTTATTCTGAGAACTAATTGTTACAGCATTTTAATTCTTGCGCCATGAAATCATAAGGTAAATAGTAGCACTATTATTTAACTTTTAAAAATGATTTTATGCAAATCAAATCCTCATCGAGAATTCTTTTCACTTTGCTTTTAACAAGCATTTCTTTTTTATTTTTTCAAAGCTGTCAAAAAGAAGACATCAATTTATCAGCAGAAGAAAATGCTGCACTTAAAAAGAATAAGCATTTGTCTGCTAAAGAACAGGAGAATGCTGATTTTATTTACGAATGGTACAAACTGCTGGCTAAAATACAATTACCTGAAGTTGGAACCGCTCCACCCATCGGCTTCAGGAACTTCGCTTACATTGGTGTAGGTCTTTTCGAATCTGTTCAACCTGGCATTAAAGGTGGCTCAAGTTTTTCTCCCAAGCTTTATCAAATGCCAGCTATGCCCAAACCGAACATGTCTAAAGATTATTTATGGAGTGCTTCTGCCAATGCTGCCATGGCAAGTATGGCTAAGATGTTTATAACAAACCTGACCATGGCTAACAAGGTCAGCGTAGATTCAATGGAAGCTGCCCAATACAATCATTTCAAATCAATGGCTTCAGAAGAAGTGCTTCAGCGTTCGCAATCTTTTGGTCGTTCCATTGCCACAGCTATTTACAACTGGAGTACCACTGATAATTTTACGCTTGCGAGTAATAATTGGGTACCTCCTGTTTTTCCTGGTTCGTGGGTTCCTACCAGCACACCTCCTTCTATAGTTGGTGCTTATTTAGGAGATTCAAGGCCTATGTTGAAATATTCCTTAAATGCCCTTGCACCACCAATTCCAATTCCATATTCAGAAGATCCTGATTCTGAATTTTACAAAGCAGCAAAAGAGGTTTACGATATTGGTGTAAGTCAGAATGCTGCTCTGCAAGCAACCGCTCGTTGGTGGGCTGATGCAGGTGGACCAGGGGTAGGTTATCCAGCACCTTATCACATGGTACTTTTTATTACAGATATTTTGGAAAACCATCATTCAGGGTTATGGAAAGCTGCTGAAGTGTATGCCAAAACCGGTATCGGAATGAAAGATGGTCCTATCATTACTTTCAGATCAAAATTTCATTATAATCTTCTTCGTCCAATAACTTATATCCGGCAACACATAGATGCAACCTGGAATTCTCTGTTACCATCGCCAGCCTACCCGGAATACACTTCTGGATTAGTCAGCAATGTTGCGCCTGTTATGCAGGTGTTAATTACAGAATTCGGTGATATTGCTGTTACGGATAAAACCTATACCTGGAGGGGATTGCCTGCCCGTCATTTTAATACTCTTAGTCAAATGCTCAAAGAAGCATCTGATTCAAGAATATATGCGGGTATACATTACCGTTTTACGCAAGATATATCTGTTGAAATGGGAATTGATTTAGGCAACGAAATAGCGAAGATCACTGTAGTTGGACCTGAGTATGAATAAATGAGCATACTTTAAGTGAGGCGGTTGTTTTTAAAAAATGGCTGCTTCACTTAATCTTATTAGTTGAAGTTTTATTCAGTTTACTATACATTTTTTTGAGGTATTGATTGCGAAAAGAAGGATGGGGGACAATCACATAATTCAATAAATGATATTATTAGAAACATACCGACTCGCAACAAACTCGAATGAATGGTGATGTATTATTTAAAAGCATTTTTATGAAACAGACAATAATATATTTAATAATTATAGTTACAGGAATAACCGGTTTTTATTCCTGCTTTAAAAAAGATAAAATTGATGCGCCAATTATTTATACAAAACCAGTAGTTGATGATAATGCAACTGTTGTAAATCATTATTGGACAAAACTCCAGATTCTGCCAGTGAATGAATTTTTCTTTGGTGAGAATTCAGCCTGGTTGTTTGATGGATATAATTTTTTGATAGGAATTGATGATAACGTGTTTGCAGTTAGTCATCATGGCGGGGTTTGGAAATATGAAATGCAAATAAACAGGTGGGAAAAGAAAGGAGTTTTCCCGGTACAAATGAAAAGTGTACCGGTTGTTTTTGGTGTTAACGGAAAAGGCTATTGTATTGGGGATGGCCAATGCTGGGAGTATAATCCGGTGTCAAATCAATGGGCCAGGAAAAACGATCCACCAAATGATGTCACTGATGCTTTGGTAATCAGCAATAAGGTTTATATGCTTAATGCAAATAACCAGTTCATTGTTTATGATCCATCATCAGATTCTTATATACAAAAAAATAATTTTCCACTTACTGAATTATTTGGAAAGTTTGTTATCAATGGTGCAGGCTATTATATTGGGAAAAATGGTGAATGTTGGAAATTTGATCCCTTTACGGATATATGGCAGCAAGAAAAAAGCATCAATTTTCCTGTACCTCTTACACATACAAGTAGTTTTTCACTGAATAATTATGGGTATATCATAGGAGATTTAAATCATATGGCATACAATGAAAATAAGCCTATTAAGGTTTGGCGATATGATATTTCACATGGCCGATGGAGTCACATTACAGATTATCCGGGATATGGTGCATATCAAATTGGGGCCATTTCTTTAAACGGGATAGTGTATGTGGGACTAGGTGTTAGCAATGGGGATTTTAATACAAATGATTTCTGGAGGTTTAATGAATAGTTGTTACTGGTTATAGAGAATGCACTGAAAGATTTAATAGACAATTGCCAGAATCAGAAACAGTTTCAATTTTAATTCTAAACACTTACTTATCCTGCACGGTAAAAGTTGTAATACTTCCGCCTGAAATTCCATCAACACTCATGCCCTGGATTGAAACAGAATACCTGCCTGGAATTTCTGATGTATAAAAACTAATACTTGCCTGCCCATTCTTATTCGTGTTTATATCAGCTTCCCATAATAAAACATTCCGAAAGTCAGGTAGCCTGTTGATTGGTTGCTGATCATCATGTATGGGTGAATAAAACTCCCTGTAAGGCTGAAGACTTTCAAAAGATTTTCGAAAACTATTCTTGCCAAAATCCAATCCTGCAGGATAACCATCATAAGTAAAAAAACTAACCACACCCTCATGATGAATTGTATTGGTGTAATATTTTCTTGCTATTATTTCAATTTTTTGCACTTTAAGCGGATCATAATTCATCAGGCTGGTAATATCAACTGGAATTCCATCTATTAAGACCAATGGATCATTGTCAAAATAGGATTTACCCGGTGTGTTTTTTACCTGGAAATGAAAATCATTCATGTTTTTCCGCACTCTTACTTCAGGTATATATTCTCTTAAAACTTCTTCCATGGATAAAAACCGCGTGTAATCATCCAGGAAATATTTTTTATCCGGTAATCCATAAAAAGAGAGGCTGTCTTCATGTTCGGGAATGGATAGTGCGATCATTCGCTCCGGCTGGTAAGCATACTGTGACTGTATAGCGATGCTTTTTTGTTCTAAAACGCGTTCATAATCTTTAGATAAAATCAATGGTTCATTTATAAGCGGTGTAAATTTTTGAGAGAACGTTTCATCAATTTTTATTTCATAACCTGCATGTGTAGTCTGAAAAACAATTCCATTCTTGTCAAAATACTTTCCTGTTGCTGCATATATTCTTCCCCTTTCATTACTATGGGTTACAGAGAAACCAAATTGATTGCCTGGCAATGAAACATACACCGGCACATTTGCAGCCGGCTTTTGCGTTGACGAATGAAGAACTGTTGCAGAAACGAGTTGTCCTTCATATTCAGGCAAAAATTCAACCGCTGTCTTCCTGTTTTGAAGAACATCCTCCCATCTAAATCGACGCCATCCTTGTGTCAACAACAGGTTATCCAGTGCCGCGGCAGCATCTTTGTTGTTGCGATCAAAATAAAAAGCTGGATTTTCAATTTTACCAGCGAGGTCGGATTGTAACCAAAAATAGTGATCAATGTTTTGCTCGCCGGGTTGTTGTAAAGAATCCAGCAAAAAAACAGATAGCGAAAGATTGGCAATAACCGGTTGTTCATTACCGTTTGTAGAATTTATATTAATGGATATTTTCTCTTTCTTATTATAGGAGTTCTCACCCACGTTTGCCGTTACATTCAATGTATTATCAGGGAATTTAAACACTAATCTTTCACACAGTGGCAGGTGGTTTTCGTCAAGAATGGTAAACACTGATATACCATCGCCAAGCCATGCTTTATCAATCCTGATCTTTGCATGACCATTTTCTATTTTAGAAGGTAATATTTTACGGAGCGACTGCCTGGTACTTGCCAGGAGAAAAATGGGTTTGTCCCAAAATGTTTTTGATGCAGCCAGGTTTGCGATATAATGTGTATCACTTTCCTGGCTTACGGTCATGACCAAACCGCCAGTGTGAATGTTCGGTAATTCCCGGGTAATCTTTTCTCCCTCTATATCAATAATCGCATAATATGTCTCATCAAATTTTGGCGTAAAATCAAAACGACCCATCCCCATATGACTTGATTCAAAATGTGAAATCGTGTCATTCAAGTTGTTTATGATTATCCCCCTGCATGCAACAGATCTTCCGGTGCTGCCCACCGCTTTAAATGCTACCTGGCTACTTAACCCATAAACCAGGTTGCCTCCTTCAGGGAAAAATTGAATGTCAGCGAGTGTTGGTTTATTTATTTTATTCCAATCCGGTTTTTTAAATGTATTAACGATACTGATTGATTTGCTGAAGAAAAATACCGGGTCATCATTTTTCATCCAATTTGTATAAGCCCTGATTGTATATTTCCCGGAATTAATTGTTGACGGTAATAAAAAGCTGCCTTGGCCTTTACTGTCCTTCAAATCTATTTTGGCTTGCAAAACAGGTTTTTGATCTGCACCTATTATTTCAATGTATCCAATTTTGCTTATTATGCCTGGTTTATGGAAATGACCGTCAACCAAATAAATTTTAAACCATAAAATTTCGCCGGCAACATAGAAATTTTTATCAGTGTGAACGAAAATCTTTTCCTTATAATCATTTTGTTGAAACAGTTCAAATTGTTTCTCAATAGACATCGTATTAAACTGTCCTGATAAATTATTGCAGGTAAATAGAACAACACAAAAAACACATAACCATTTTCGAAAAATCATAATTGATATTTTTTTACTCCCAGTATGCCGGTTTGTTTGTGGTTCCTCCTTTTAATCTGCAATCAACACAGTCTACGGTGCTGAGTGTTATACCTCCACCAGAAACATAATAAGCCGGTGCTAACCGCGGGTCAGACAAATAATGTGCTGCACTATCCTGGGTGGTGGTAATAGTAATGCAATTAGAAACAAGTTGGATCCGATCTTTGATTTGTTCGCGACGAATAAAAATCCGGTATGATGTAATTGTTGCAGCATTTACATAACCTATCACAGGTTCATCCGGATCAGCTGTATTTTTTATATTACCTCGCAATTGCGAAGGCTGCGCATCAAATATACTTCCGAGTTGTTCCGTATTTCTTTGCAGAATTTTCCAGTAATCATAAGCCTCCCTTGTTAAACCTGTTTGATTTACTTCTATGCTGTATTTTTCCTGGAGTTTGGTGGATGCTGAAGGCAGGGTTGTAACCAGGAAATCTTTAACGCGATCCTCACTCAATTGTTCTGTAGTATGCAACAGTAATTTATTACCTGATTCTTCTGCCCAGCAACGATAGGTCAGGTCGGCCGAATCCCGGAAATTGACAACGCCATTATTAAATACAAGGAATGATTCAAACCATGCCCGGTATTCCCATGTTTCATTATAATCCCAGCGATAGTTACGGGTATTATTTTGCGGGTCATGCGCATCTGCATAAATGAAAACTGTTTTATCACGTTCAACCCAATGCAAACTATCTAATGTTGTTGTTTGCACAACCGGAACTAAATCTGACAGGTAATTTTTATTTCCCTGCAGGATGATTCTTAACCGGTATTTTTCATTTGGACTGAGCATTAATTTATCAGAAACATATAAGCCATTTCCAATAGTGTTTAATGGATAAGTGGAGCCGGATGCAGATTCAATCATGACCATTGCGTTTGATTCCGGCTTGTTAATGACGGTGTCATTTAACGCACGGCTATGGCTAAGCGCAATAGTTGTAATGCCATCAGGGTTGCAATTAATCGTTCCTTCAACTACCAGGTAATCATTGGGTCCAGCTATCTGGGGTGGTTCATAGGTTTTAACACAGGCAAATTGTAACAGCAGGAACAAAAGGAAAAATGGATATGATTGGAAATTTTTTTTCATCAAAACTTTACATTAAAAGTGATGAAAGGAATGAGTGTGCCGAATATAGAAAGTTGGTAGCCTTTGATGGTGCCGTTTTCCTGTGCAAAATATACTGAGTAGGCATTATCCCTTCCTGTTAAATTGTATACACCAGCTGACCAGGAGTTATGAGTCTTTTGATTTACTTTATGATTTCCTTCCAGTGTAAATGAAATATCAGTACGGAAATAATCCGGTATGCGGTATTCATTTCTTTGTGAATAATACAGTCTTTGCGATCCACCCATATTAAATAAGGCCAGGGGTAGGGTGATGGGTCTTCCGGTGTTATAAACTACATTCAGGGATGCGCTGAACCGGTGTGAGAAACGATAATTACCAATGAAATTTACAATATGGGGCTTGTCGAAATTCGCAGGGTAATATTTTCCATTGTTAATATTCTCTCCGGCAATAGGATCATCTGTTTTAAGTAAGGTCCTGGAATAAGTATAACTGATCCATCCATTTATTATCCCTGTTGTTTTTTTGATCAATAACTCAATGCCATATGCTTTACCACTTGTATTGATCACATCCGTTTCAATATGCTGGTTCATCAGCAGATCAGCGCCACTTTTATAATCCAGGTAATGTTGCAATTTTTTATAATAAACTTCCACCGAAGTTTCAATCGTATTTAAATTGAAATTTCTGTAATAACCAGCTGATACCTGGTAGCCTTGCTGCGGACGAATATTGGGATCACTCAATTTATAAATATCAGTGGGAGAAATTGCCGTGGTGTTTGATAATACATGGATGTATTGCCTCAGGGAATTAAAACTGATTTTGGCAGAAGATTGGTTGTTTATTTTATATAATGCCGCCAGCCTGAATTCCGGCCCATGATAGGTTTTGATAAATGAACCTTTTTTGAAAAATGAACTGCCTGTTATTGTGGCGGTATCCCTGGGAACATCTTTCGCATACTCATACACGGTATTAGGACCCATAAAATGAAATAAAGAATACCGTATGCCGGCATTCACAGAAAGTTTGCTGCTAACATTGATCTTATCTCCCAAATAAATTGCATTTTCCAACCCTTGTTCTTTATTTAGTTTTTTAGGAATTATCAGGGAGGTATTCCCGGCAGGACGGAAGTTGCCCGGTTGCAACTGGTAATAAACTGAATGAATTCCAAAATTTAAGCTATGTTTTGCATTGGGTTGCCAGTTAAAATTTGCACGAAAATGTGGCTGATTGATCGAAAAGCCCAGTTGATAACCTTCAATACTTTTGGTGTCTCCTGTAATATTGTAAAAATAATGATCGAAACCTGCGGTTAAGGTGCTGTTTAATTGATTATTGAAAATATGTTTCCATTTTATATTTACGTTTTTATTGCCATACCTGTAGGTTGTGTCGCTGCGCAAATTAAAACGATCCGTACTCAGGTACCCTGAAAGGTATATGGCGTTTTTGCTGTTCAAAGCGTGATGAATATGCAGGTTGCCATCTGCAAATGATGCTTTGCTGTTCTTATAGGCATCCCTGGGAACCTGCTTTAATAGCCAATTGGAATAAGTAGTTCTGCCTCCTAATACAAACGTGGTTTTTTCTTTGGCAATGGGCCCTTCAATTGTTAGTTTACTCGTTAGCAAACCAATCCCGGCAACGCCTGATATTTTTTTACTGTTACCTTCTTTTACGGTAACATCCAGGACTGATGAAAGTCTTCCTCCAAATTTTTCAGGTATCCCGCTTTTGTATAATTCAATCCCTTTGACCACATCCGGATTGAATGCTGCAAAAAAGCCAAACAAATGTGAGGGATTGTAAATGGTAGCATCGTTAAACAGGACCAGGTTTTGATCTGCAGCACCACCGCGAACATTGAAACCGGTGCTGGCTTCGCCCACAGAGGTTACGCCGGGCAAAGTCATCACTACCCGCAACAGGTCCGATTCACCAAAAATAACAGGCACTTTTTTAATTGTTTGTATGGATAATTTTTCAACGCCCATTTGAATATTACGCAAATTGGATTGTTTGTTAGCCGAGACGATAACTCCTTTAAGACTCGGAATATATTCATGCAGTTCAATATTCAATTTCCCATCGCCCTTTAAAATAATACTGGTTAACTGTTCCTGCATGCCAATACCGCTAATATGAAGTGTATGTGTTCCCTTGGGTAAGGTGAGCGAATAGTATCCGTATTGATCCGTAACTGTGCCTATCGATGGAGTGTCAATAAATATGGCTGCACCGGATATGGTTTCGCCTGTTTTTGCATCTCTGATATATCCGGCAATCGTAGCATCTGTTTTATTGCCTGGTAAACTATTACCTATCTCTAATGGTTTATTTTCTGCGCCGGGATTTGAAATGAAAGTATTGTTTGCAATAATATTTCCTTCTATCTTTTTTTCATTATCCAAAGTATCCGTTTCAAAATAATCTTTCGGAAGTTGGGTAGCTATGCTTGTATTTTTTGTAATGAATACCCGCTTATTTTTATCAATAGCATAATGATAAATTGTTTGCGATAAAATTTGCTGTAACAAAGTTTCTAAAGGCAAATCATTGGATTGGATATTAACCTGCAGTGTATCTAATTCATTATTCTCATAATAAAAATGATATCCGTATTCGCTTTCAATTTTTTCAACAAATGATTTGAAATTCAAATGGGTAAAATTGCCTTTAACAGGTTCATTTATTTGCGCCATACCATTATGGCCCGCCAGGATCAAAAACATAATATATATAAAGCGAATAGGCATATTTATTTTGATATCTGCTCATACCATTCGGCAGATAGCTTCAACGTTTTTGCAGGATCAGTTTTGAAACGCAGTTTATTATTTTTTAAAAATTTATTTAATTCAACTTTAGGTGTGTCGAATGCATTTATCAATGATGCTTTATTAGTAATCGCAAACAAGGTATCATCCTTTAAAATAAAATAAAGTTCATATTGTTTGAATTTATAAGGGTCCTTGCCATGAAGTCCGCGTTTTGATTGTTTGAATATTTTAACCAACACTTTAATACTGCCATCATATAAAACCCTGTAAAATTTTTGTGGTGTATTTCCTACAGGTTCATGGTTTGGCAAATTCAAAAATGAAGCATCGCCAATGGTAAAACTTTGTACTTTTTCTGGTGAAAGAATGATGCTTATTTTATTGCTGTTTCTTGTAAGAATATCCCCCGACGCCAGTTCATACAACAGTGGCACATCTGTGTAAACAATATGATTGTATTTGACAGTACCTTGCTTAAAAAATGGTTCATTAAAAAATGGATGTCCTTCAGTGCCAGGGTAAGAGCTAGTGTATGCAGCACCGTTATATAATAAGTTATAATGTCCAAGAGAATCCAGGTACAATTGTAAAACATTACTAATTTTTGCTGATGCCAGCGATTGATTGTTTTCTTTAGCTTGCGCATGTAATTTGATTTCACCGTATATGAACAAGGAAATAACGATCAGGAAGCTTTTTACTTTCATGCAGCAATTTTGGTAATGGAAATCAGGTAGGCCGATTTTTACTTCTTTAAATTTAGGGCTTTTTGTTTTGATATCAGCCCATAGAAGGAATAGAGCAATTTCATATAGTTATTCCAGTTTTCCTGTTTCATTATTCTTTGTTTGTTTTTTGTAAATTATTTGGCGATTCTATTAAGCCAGGAGGATTCCTACTCAAAAAAGGTAGTTGTCATTATTGTAAATGCCAATTCATTTGCAACTGACCAAACTCATTGCAAAAGATATTTATGATCATTGTTGCATTTTCATAACATCAATAAATTGTTGGTTGATCTTATTAGGATGTACTGATCCTGGAATGTTCTTTTAAATATATTTTACTTGAAATCAACCAAATGCTATGAAAAAAGGCATTTATCTTTTAGGATTTTGGTCTGGCATCATTGCAGGTTCAGCCACTGTTGCCTATGTAATTGTTCAATTACTTCAGGTGGCCCGATTGCTGACATTTCCTTTAGATGAGATACTGATTTATGGAACTTCACTTTTAATTGTAATTCCATTCCTCCTTGCTATGCTTGCACTTTATCATCAAACACCGGCCGAAAAGAAAATCTGGGCACACGGAGCACTTCTTTTTTCTATCATCTATGCCGTATTTGTTACAGCTAACTATGTTGTGCAATTGGCAACGGTGATTCCAATGAAATTAAATGGCGCTGTTAATCAGGTAAGCCTGCTGGAACAAACACCCCATTCTATGTTTTGGAATTTTGATGCTATAGGTTACATATTTATGGGTTTGGCAACATGGATTGCGATCCCGGCATTTGAAAAAACCGGTTTCCAGAAATGGGTTCGGATTTCATTCATAGCGAATGCAATGGTGACCCCGCTTATTACAGTTGTTTATTTCTATCCCGTATTTTCTGAAAGACTTCTTATTCTTGGTTATCCCTGGGCTATTACTGCTCCATTGTTCATGTTTATGCTGGCAATAATGTTTAGAAAAAAATTAAATGCGGAAGAAAATAATGTTGTTCGAAATCCTAAAATTGTACTGGGAAAAAAGAAGCAATCCATAACAGCCCACACTGCTTTGTAATTTGACATTTTTAAGATTCAGATGAAACAAGCATCTAATAGCATTACCTGCGGGCTGTAAGTATATGCGTGGAAAGGTAATCCACGAGTCCGAGTAGTTTTAATTGCGCATTTCGTTTATTATGTTCCTGTTGTATGATTGTGAGATTCAATTCCACATTATCAACCCTGGTAGATAGTATAACTGTGAACTCATTAGCATAACCTTTTGGTTGATTAAAGAAAATGAATTTTGAATGGCCTGCATACAAAGTATCCTGGTGTGAAGTTTTTAAATTAAACCGGTCCAGCATACGGGCTAATTCATCCGCATTTTGTTTAATCATTTGTATCTCGGATGTATAAATTGGAAACTTATTTTTGAAAAACAGGTTTGCGTTGAATTCATTGGCATACTGTGGCGGGTTTTTAAGTTGTTTATCCATTAACAGCATATCCTGGCCTGAGGAAATGTTAGTAATAAATAAATAAAATAAAAGTATAAGAAGCCGGGATGTCATTATTCTTTTTTTAAAATTTTATGTACTTCAAAATTTCCAGAGGCATCTGATTTTAATTCAATGATCTTTTCTTTGTCATTCAACCTGATCATGTAATTAGTGGTTGTTGCATCCTGGACCTCAGTCACGTTTTCAATTTCAGGCCCAGGAAATTTTTGGGCTAACCTGGTTAATATAAAGGGTGGAAGGTATTTAGCTTCATAATACCTGGTAGACTGTTTAATATCTGCCGCATGATTAAAATTTAGTTGATAATGAATCGGGGCGATGGTAAAATAAACGACAAAATTACCTTCGTTCTCATACCATTTTATATTTGTTGCATCAGGAAATGCTTTGTTGAAAACAGTGTCTACAGATTTGTTTGGAGATAAAGGCTGGTGAGCGGTTAACGTTAAAACGTATAATACAAGAAAGATGAATAGAGATGTTTTCATAACAACTAATTCAGGTACTAATGTACATTTTCATTAACCCTGTTACTGCAGAATCTGGATAAGTGGCGAATAGCCGGGCATGCAATTTTAACCATACTCCAGGTTAACGTTTTCAGGTTATTTTTTTCCTGTTTCCATACTTAGTTTTCATGGTTGGGTATAAATAAATATATGGATGACCTGGTAATGTTTTTGTTTTAAGTGGTAAGACTGTACAGGTTTATTAGATAATGAATGAATGTTGTTTTAAAAAATCACATGCAAAAATTTCTCATGCATGTTGAAAAGCAGATCAGGTATTGAATTAGGG
>CAMPGG010000055.1 GCA_946885335.1 uncultured Chitinophagaceae bacterium | reverse complement strand
AAAAACCCCGCCTTACAGCAGGGTTTTTTCACAATAAGAGAATTAATTAATTTCTATCATTCCTTTCATACTGCAGTAACATATCTGCTTTGCCGTCTTTATTTATCCGATAAGTTTCCATCAGGTAAACCGTATCAACTTTACCGGCCGCATTGGTATTAATTTCAGTGGCCCAAACCAATACCCAATTTTCTTTCCTGTCTTTGCTGTAAACGGGCATAACTGCATCAATGGTATCAATAACCGAAGTATAAGTTGCCCTGCCACGTTTCCACCGCGCCATTAGACTATCCACCCCACTTACCATCACGTTATCACTGTGAAAAGCTACGATAGTATCAGCGGCCCAATTTCTCATATTATCCATCGTATTATTTTCCCAGTCTTTCCAGCCACCCTGCAGTACTGTTGCACTATATTCTGGATTGCCCAATTCAAAATCCGAAGAATACGAGGCCGTATACGGTAATTGCACGGCAGGCGCGGCTTCTTCCCCGCCTTTACTGGCTAATGTTTCTGTTTTATCATCGCCACACGCTATTAATAAAGTAAGAGAAGCAAAGCATAAAAATAACTGTTTCATTATGTAGAGGTTTTGGTTAAAAGGTTATGCGAACATGAATGTTCAATAAGAGTTTCGGTTGGAATAACGGAAGGAGCAGTAAACCAGGCGGAGAATTAGAAAGGTATATGAATTATTTGGGGTTAATTGGGAATGGATAAAATATATTTTTTTAAAATCCCGGCATGTTGATCATGGTTAAGACTAATGATACAATTTTTTATCATTGAATCAATTATGTTTGTTGATTCAATTAAAATGCTTTTAAACACTAACGATTTTGTACAAACGTTTTTTTCGTTATACCGGCCTTATCATATTTGGTGTATTGGCGATAGTAGCGCTGGCGGCTACTATTATTCCCCTATTTCCTTCCAAGGAATGGTATGTAAGAATTTTTGATTACCCTCGGCTGCAAACTTTTTTCATAGCGGTTTTAGCCATGTTATGGTATGCCATATTTTACTTTAAAAGAGGCAGACGCGGATATGTATTTGCCTTCATGTTTTTGGTTGTCATTATTGTGCAGGGTTATAAAGCATGGCCATACACGCCTTTAGGCACCAAACAAGTTCAATGGACTGAGGGTGATGCCGGTGATACGACTACGATTAGTTTATTTATCTGCAATGTTTTACAAACAAACACCGAATACCAGGAAGTAATTGATAAGATCAATAAATACAATCCTGACTTAATAATTACAACAGAATCTGATAGCAACTGGCAAAATGCTCTAAAGGTTATTGAGAATAAATACAATTACCGTGTTCCCATTCCACAAAGCAATACTTATGGCATGCACCTTTATTCCCGTTTTCCACTCAGGGAAACAGAGGTTCGTTATTTATTAGAAGAGGATATTCCGTCCATTCGCACAGGTGTTAAATTAGCTTCCGGGGAATGGATAACGTTGTTTGTGGTTCATCCACGCCCACCGGTGCCAGGTGAAGCAAGTGACAGTAAGGAACGGGATGCGGAAATTATTTTAGTAGCCCGTGAAGGACGTAAAGAAAAAGGTGGTGTGATAATCGCCGGCGATTTTAATGATGTTGCCTGGTCCGAAACAACCGAATTATTCCAGGAAGTGAGTGGTTTTTTGGATCCACGACGTGGCCGTGGGTTTTATAATACTTTTCATGCAAAATTCCCGGTATTCAGGTGGCCCCTGGATCATATTTTTCACAGCTCACATTTTAAATTGGTTAAACTTGAACGGGTTGGTAAAGTGAACAGCGATCACTTTCCTATGTTTGTCCACCTGAGTTATGAACCAGAGGAAAAGCCTGAACAACCAAAAGTGAAACCAGATGAAGAAACTGAAAAAGATGCACAGGAAACTATTCAGAAAGGCAAAAGCGATAAAGATGCACCGGGTGAATAATTTCCATTAAGTTTCCTATGTACCAGATGATTTTATGTTTGATCAAACATTCTTTATTACAAAGTACAAACAGGTCGAAATACTGACGCAGGTCACTGATAAGAATCATGCCCTCCAAAACCCTTAACTACAAAGGGTTTCACACCATCATCCAACTGTTGTGACTTATGTCACACACCCACCCTCTGCATGTTATGACCTTTATGTAAATCAAATCAATCAATCATGAAAGTTGTTGTAGTCGGTGGAAATTTTGCAGGTTTTACCGCAGCCATCGAAATAAAACGCAAACTAAAAGACAATGCAGATGTTTTGCTGATAGACAGGAATGAAAATTTCCTGTTTATTCCATCACTCATTTGGGTTCCTACCAAACGCCGGGAGGTAAAAGATATCAGCGTACCTCGCAGAGCTGTCCTTGAAAAAAAAGGTGTTCAATTTGTTCAAACCGTAGCCGAAACCATTGACCCGGTTAAACAAATTGTTTATACAAAAGATGGATCATACCCTTACGATGAACTGGTTATTGCAACCGGGCCAAAAGTAAACTATGATGTAGCTCCCGGTGTAAGAGAACACGCATTTTATATTGGTACACCCGATGGCGCTATGAAAACACGGGAAAAACTGGAAGCATTTAAAAAAGCGCCAGGACCCATTGTAATTGGCGCAACGCAGCAAGCCGGTTGCATGGGTGCCGCTTACGAGTTTCTGTTCAACATTGAAAAATGGCTGAGAGAACAGGATATCCGTAAAAAAGTTGATCTCTATTGGGTAACCCCTGAATCATACCTTGGACATTTTGGAATTGATGGAATGCCGCTTGGTGAAAAAATGCTGAAAGCATTTATGAAAATGTTCAACATTCATTACAGGACCAATGTAGGTATTGCAGAAGTCAAAGCCAATGAAGTAATATTAAGCACCGGTGAAAAATTACCATCTGCATTCACCATGCTGATGCCGCCATTTATTGGTGTCGATCTCATTCGTAATTCACCAGGGCTTGAAGCAGAGGCCAATGGATTTATTGAAGTCCTTCCATCATACAGGCACAAAAAATTTAATAATGTTTGGGTTGCAGGGTTGTCAGTAAATGTAGTGCCGCCTTTTGAAACAGGCGATATACCTTTTGGTGTTCCAAAAACAGGTTATCCCAGCGATGAAACCGGGAAAATAGTTGCTGAAAATATAACAAGGAAGGCCAAAGGAAAAACAAAACTCATAGAAAAAACATGGGGTAAAATTGCGGCGCTGTGTATTATGGATGCAGGAAAAAAAGAAGTGCTGCTGATCTCTAATCATTTATTTAAACCACGCACATTCGCATTGATGTTACCTAATGTGATCTATGATTTTGGAAAAGTTTTCCTGGAAAAATATTTTTTATGGAAGCTTAGACATGGATATGCCTGGATGCCATAAGCCCAATTGAAACGTTGAAACCTATGCGTAAATAACCATGATTGGTTGATTTAACCACCTGGATATGTTAATAGTAAATTGATTTTACTGATTAATTAACCGGGTGGTTTTTTGTTGCCAGCTTCATATCCCTGCGCATCGCCTGTTGTGTCACTCCCTTGTGCCGCATCAAATAATTCAACAAACTATTGCGGCACCCCGATGAAAATCGGCGGTGCTGCATCAAATAATTCATAAAAGAAAGTGGACGCCTCGAAAAATACTGGTGCTGCAGTATCATTTTAATGCTGCAACTATCCATCGAAAAAAGACTTCAAATAAATACATGGTTTTCCTTTTTGAGATAATTCTAAATATCATGGTTTATTTGCCTGTCAATAGAGATATTTGTAAGGAATGATCACCAGATATTTATTTTCCGTTTTATTGTCCCTGCTCAGCCTCCAGGGATTTTCACAACTTTGCCAGGGAAGCCTGGGCGATCCCATTGTTAATATCACATTTGGTTCAGGGAACAACCCCGGTGCACCGCTGGCCGCCGCTGCCACTGGTTACCAGTTTGTATCATCCGATTGTCCGAATGATGGTTTTTATACAGTAAGGAATGCTACTGCCGCATGCTTCAACAACAGCTGGCATAGTTTAGCGGCTGATCATACAGGTAATGGCAATGGATATTTTATGCTGGTCAATGCATCCATTCAACCAAGCGCATTTTATATTGATACTGTGAGAGGGCTTTGTGGCAACAGCACCTATGAATTTGCCGCCTGGATCATGAATGTATTGCTCCCTTCCGCATGCGGAGGCAATGGCAATCAGCCAAATTTAACGTTCACCATAGAAAAAACTGATGGCACTGTTTTAAAAACATACAACAGTGGCAATATTCCTGCAACTCCTTCTCCTGCGTGGAAGCAATTCGGTTTCTTTTTTACAACTCCACCTGCCGGATCAGACATTGTTCTGCGTATTGTAAATAATGCACCGGGTGGTTGCGGAAATGACCTTGCCCTGGATGATATTACTTTCCGTCCTTGCGGACCTCAGTTAACACCATCCATAACGGGAGAACAATCAACAACGGCAAACCTTTGTGAAGGAAGTACCAAAACATTTAATTTAACAACAAGTATTTCAGCAGGCTTTAATAATCCTGATGTTCAATGGCAGCATCGCTTTAACAATGGCTCCTGGTCCGACTTACCCGGGGAAAATAATTTATCGCTAACTGCGGATTTTACACCTTCCAGCATTGCAGGCACATATGAGTATCGATTAGTTGTTGCAGAATCCGGCAACCTAAGTTCGTCCCAATGCAGAATATCCTCGTTGCCGGTTACAATTATCGTTCATCCCAACCCGGTAGTTACAACCAATAATACCGGTCCTGTTTGTGAAGGAAATGATATAACCATATCAGCATCCGGTGGAACACAATATGTATGGACTGGCCCCAATAACTATTCGACCAACGCTTCTACTTTTACGTTAAATAACATCCAAACTACTGATGCAGGCACATACAATGTAACCGTTTCCAGTGCTGCATCCTGCAGCAGTTCAGGGAGTACGACCATTACGGTTAATCCCGCCCCTGTAGCTTTGGTTTCTTTTACAGATACTTCTATTTGTACTACCAACAGCATACAATTATCTGCATCAGGTGGCAGTAGTTATGATTGGCAACCTGTTACAGGACTTTCATCAAACCAAATTGCAAACCCGGATGCATCACCGGTTACAGATACCCGTTATAAAGTTTTAGTATCTGATGATCTTGGATGTACCGATTCTGCATTCGTACAAATTAATGTGAGTGATAAAGCTATTGCCCATGCAGGGCCCGACAGAACCATTATTTTAGGAGGAACAGCAACATTATCCGGCAGCATTGAAGGTCCCTTTGAAAGTTTTAGCTGGGCTCCTGCCATGGATCTGAATGACCCCATGATTTTACAACCGACATCCACACCCACTGCCGATGCGCAATATATTCTTACGGTAGTTTCTGCAAATGATTGTGGCATTTCTACAGACACCATGCAGGTAAAACTTTACAGGGGAATTTATATTCCGAATGCATTTTCTCCAAACAATGATGGACTGAATGACACCTGGAACATTCCTGCACTGGAGGCATATCCTGGTTTTGAGTTGCTTGTATTTAACAGGTATGGAGAAGTTGTTTTTGAAAACAGGGGACTAAACCAGCCATGGAATGGCAAATATAAATCAGCTGATTTACCAATGGGTGCATACGTTTATACCATAAAATTGGATGATACGCTGGATTTGATAAAAGGCACGGTTATGATTATCAGATGATCACACTTTTTTATATTTATTTTCATTCTCCTTTAACCTGTACTTTACAATTTTGGTAATTACGCCTATTGGTAACGGTTTGTCCAAAGAAAACTGCATAGTGCCCTTACCGGATTTAAATTTGCTAATTTCTTTTTCAAATGTTGCACTCCCTTTTGGAACCGGGTATAAACTGATATGATTTTTATATCCTGCAAAATAAACCAGGTTATGTTTGTTTAGGTTGAATGCAGGTATCGCATAACTGATCGTTTCTTCAGCATTGGGCGCCACTTTTTTAATAATAGCCCTAACCTGCGCCAGTACTTTCTGAGTTTCTGTTGGAAAACCAGCAATGTATTCATCAATGCTTGCGGATTTTTGAATAGCCATTTTATTAGGTTTTTAAAATCATGAAACTGTTAACATCACAAAATTAAATTGGTTTACAGACTTTCATTTTTAAATAAGCGACATTTTCAGGGGATTTTGCGACAATTAAAATAATGATTGGTAAATTGAAAACCAAACTGAAAAAGATGAAACATTTTGCCATTCTCTTTATTTCCATTTTCACTTCCGTTGTTTTATTTGCTGCAGAAGTCGACACGGTAATCATTAGCAGCAAGGCTATGCAAAAAGATATCAGGGCTGTTGTAATAAAACCATCCACTTATGAAAATGCATCGAACAGGTTCCCTGTAGTTTACCTGTTGCATGGTTATAGTGGCAACTTTAGCGATTGGGTAACCAAAGTTCCCCAACTAACCCGGCTTGCCGAAGAAAACCAGGTGCTGATCGTTTGCCCTGACGGTGATACAGCCAGCTGGTATTTTGACAGCCCGGTTAATCAAAAAATGAAATACGAAACCTATATCGGCAAAGAAGTCCCTGCGTTTATAGATAGCCGTTACAAAACGATTCCACACCGGGAAGCAAGAGCCATTACCGGTTTAAGCATGGGCGGGCATGGAGCTATGTTTATAGGTTACCGCCATGCACAAACTTTTGGTGGCATTGGCAGTATGAGTGGCGCCGTTGACCTGGAAGGACTAAAGAAAAGCAGGTTGATTTATAATATACTGGGAGACACTACCCAAAATGAAAAATATTACGAGGAATTCAATGTATTGAATATTGTTAAAGAATATCCGGCAGATTCAATTGCCCTTATCATTGATTGTGGAGTGGACGATTTTTTGTTTGAAGCAAACCAAAAACTTCACCAGGAATTATTGAATTTGAAAACACCGCACGATTATATTGAACGGCCCGGCAAGCATGACTGGCCATATTGGGCCAATGCAGTAGAATATCAATTGGTTTTCTTTAGAAATTATTTTGATAAGATGAAGGGAAAGTAGTGTTGATATGTTGAATGGTTGAAATGTTCGGAATGTTTATCGATGAAAATTCAACTTTTCCTCTAAAAATTACTGCAGGTTTATCTGTCAGAGTATATTGATTAAAATAACAGCTTCAGAAAAAAAAGAAACTTCAAGTTTAGTATAGACAAACGGTTTGATCTAATCTTAAATTAATGACTGTTGTATTAAAAATATTAAGTTCAATAATTTTACTCAATCAGGTTAAAAAAAAGCAACACGTTAGCTGTAGAGGCGATAACAGTGCTGCTTTTTTTTATGTTTCTTACTTGTCAATTACAAATTGGTAATATGGCAGGAAATGAATTTTTGTATTTATTATCGATCCAACAATTGTTGTTTCCTGATCCATCCCATAACAGGTCAGCTGCAGGAAATGGTAATGCTGGTTGAACCGCACCATTTGTATTCACCGTATTATTTCTTATTTGTACACCATCAGGATTGGGTTCAATATCACCAAAAGCTTCAGGAGGCAAACCAGCCAGTGCACCCAGTGTTAAGGAGCTAACAACAGCAATACCTAAAAACTGGTTATGCTGAACGGTATTTTTTTCTACCAGGGTATTATCGCTTCCAACAACTAAAATACCACCCCCTGTCGGAACAAAGGCTTCGAATCCGTCAGCAGGATCTGCAGTATTAGTTTTGTTGTTTTTGTAAACATGGTTATTGCTAACCGTTATATTAGATGAAACCTTTTCCGTTAGTCCTGGTAACAATACAACCAGGATCCCGGTTACATTGTCATAACTCTGGTTATTGGTTGCAATTACATCTACGCAATTCTCAATTTCAAGACCAATTGTATTATTGAAAACCCTGTTAAAGCGCATTACAATATCGTTTGACTGACCGGTATAAATTCCGGAGTCACTATGGCCACTGGCAGTGCAATGTTCAATAACTCCATGATTGCTGCGTATAGGCCATAAGCCATACTCGCCACAATCAATAACGGTAATATGACTCAGTACAAAATGATCGGCCCTTATCATTACCACGCCATTACTTTCAAAATTCCTGATCGTTACATTGTGTAATTCGAAACCATCGCCATCCGCTCTTACCGTTATGCCATTATTTTCATTGCCAGGGTTTTCAATGATTACAGCATTCCCACTGGAACTTAAACCAATCAATTTAATATTGGGCTTGTTGACAATTACAGCTTCCTTATACAAGCCTGGTTGTATATGAATTACATCGCCCGGGCTGGCAGCATCAACAGCAGCCTGAATGGTAGTTTCAACACTTACAACATGATCGGCTTTTTTCATTTTGGCAGAAGACGCTTCACCAGGTAAGTCATTTTGAGCTGGCAATATTTCTGTTTGCTTTTGGCATGAATAAAATGTGATCATTGTGATACAAGCCAGTATCATGCTTAATGCAGGAGTAGCAAAACATTTGTAAATAAGACTTCTCATAACAATTGATTTAAATGGTGATTAATTTTTAAGCAAAAAAATTACCAGGAAGAAATTAAATCAAAACAATTACGGCTAGTATCCTGACTTAGTAATCGCCGCTTACTAATTGGCAGATGTACTGTTGCAGAAAGTTGTAAGTCAACCATAGGACATTAACAACCTTAAGAAAACCCAATTATATTTTATTAATGAATGAAAACGTTCAATGGCAAAGCAGGAATGTAAATTGACAAATACCCTGTAAAAAAGCAGCGAAGAGTTTGTAAATTTAAGAGATGCCATTTTTCACCAAAACTTTCCTGGTTATAGTTGTTACTATAAAATGCTATTGCTGCCTGTATGCACAGCAGCAAAACCTGCCAGTATTCAAGCAGATCGTCCATCCTTTTATGCCCGCTATTACTTCTGAATACCTCTATTTTTCACAAGATGGTTTAATGTGGTTTTCAACATCCCGGGGGTTAACATCTTTTGATGGATCTGATATAGTATATCATACCAACACAGAACAAGCCAATCAAATGGGGCTACAACGGATTTTATCGATGGCAGAAGATCGATCAAACAATTTATATATTGGAAGCTGGTCGGTTTTGTATTTTAACAGGGAAACAAAAAGAATTGACACAGTCTCCTACATCTATAAAGACATTCAAAAAAAATTAGACGCCCAGGTACCTGCAATATGGATAGATAATAACGGAATGGTTTATTATGGCACGGTTGCTCATGGCTTTTTTATATTTAATCCCAAGACCAAAAAAATTGAACACCTAAACCTGGTAGAGGGAAAACCTGATAGCTGGGAAGACAGAAGATATAATACGGTAGTAAGTTTTGCAGCGCATGCAACGGATAGCAATAAACTATGGGTCGGTAGCTTTCGGGGCATTTATTTATTGGATAAAAAAACAAAAACACTTACACATAATTTTAGGATTGTTACACCCAGGCGACATATTGATCAGCCCCCATCATGGGAGAAGGAAGCACATATTGACATTTCAAAAATGGATGTAGTTGACGATTCCACCATTTGGTGCAATTCCTGGGCAGGTGGTTTTGCCTATTACAATTCAAAAACGGGTGAGGCACACACCTATTTACACGATGCGCTTTTTAAATCGAAAGACAGGTATTTCGGATATGTCATCAGGCAATTTGGAAAACTCCCGGATGGCAAATACCTGCTTGGTGTGCATTATCCTCATCCAGGCGTATTTGATCCTAAAACAAAAACCCTGCAACTGATTAATTTATCCACTGACCAGCCTTATGATGCAGTTCGGTTTGTTACCAATGACAGGCAGGGTAATATTTGGATTTTAAATAAAGGCAATCTCTATGTTTCTATACCCAGCTATCTGCGATTAAAACAAGTTTCTTTAAACATTAAAAGAAAAATAATCTCTCCCCTTCAATTGAGGGGAATTTATTTTGATTCAGTTACCAATCTTTATTATAGTGCGGTATTTAACTCCAACAGCATTCATGTATTTGATAAAAATTTTAATCAAATCAAATTGATACCGTCACCGGTTATCAATAATTATTTTACCTATCAACAAGCTGTAACGCATAAGATCACCAAAGATGGTAAAGGCAGGCTGTGGACAGCAGGCTGGGAGAATTATGTATTAAGCCCGGGGTCTGCAATATTTGCAAAAGCAGAAAAAGAATTTCCCTCTCTTCGGTGGATGAAAACAAAAGGCGAATTCCTGGATGTTGTTTCTGATAAAAATGGAGATATCCTTTACAGGCAGGGAAATGGAAAAGTGTTTCATATCAATCATCAAACTTTTGAAACGGATACCATTGAAACCAGTTTTGATAATAAAGGAGAATTAGAAATTAAAGCTCCATCACTATGGTATGATGCAAAGCGTCATTGCATTTATTTGGTAAGAAATAATGGAATAGCACAATATAATCTTGGTACGAAGCAGGTACGTACTATTCCCCTAAAATCACTTTATGGCCATTTGCAGGGTTACCAGGGAGTGGCGGCGCCAACGCTTGATTGGGAAGGAAATCTTTGGTTTATGATACCCAAATTTGGTATTCGAATTATAGATCCTGGAACGTTGACTTGTAAAGATTCAATTCGCTATGGGGAAAAGGGTTTGATCCGGGGTGATTATACATCTATAACCGGTGCGGAATATCCTTATATTTTTTTCCGTTCGCTAAATGGGATCATAGTTTATGATTATGAAAAAAAACGCTCCTATTTATTCGATGGTAAAAATGGTTTGTCTAATCCGGAGAATGTATCATTGCTGTATAATAACGGCCAACTTATAGTTGGGCAACATGGAAGTTTTGAATTTTTTACATTAAAAGATCTTCAACATCATACCTTCAGTGTTAAGCCTGCGCTGAATACGATCCGGGTAGATGGATCTACTTTGTATATTAATGGACAATCAAATGGTGGCCAGGTAAGTTGCACCATAAAACATAATCACAACTCTTTAATATTTTCATTTTCCGCACAGGAGTTTTTTTTACCCGAAAGAATTGAATACGCATACCAGTTAAAGGGAATTGACAATGACTGGCAGTATACAAATTCATTTAACAGGAAAATTACTTATAGTAAACTTTCACCGGGCATGTACACCTTCATGTTAAGAGCCCAGAAAATAGGTGGTAACTGGGATGTGCAGCCATTGGAATATACGATTGAAATTGAACCTGCTTTCTGGCAAACAACCTGGTTTAAATTACTAACGCTTTTGTTTTTGACAACATGCATCGCTTTATTTATCCGGTGGAGGATAAATACAATCAGGCAAAAAGAAAAACAAAATATACAACATGAAAAAGAACTGTTGGAACTTGAAGCAAAGGCTCTTCGATCGCAGATGAATCCGCATTTTATTTTTAACAGCCTGAACTCCATCAAATCATTGATCAATAAAAATGAAAATGAGAATGCAGCCAATTACCTCACAACTTTTTCAAAGTTGATACGAACGCTTTTTCAAAATTCTGATAAACGGGAAGTGAGTTTGTATGATGAACTGGAAACCTGCAAACTTTATACACAAATTGAGAAAATGAGATTTGGGAATAAGGTGGATTTCCTTTTTGATATTGACGAAAATATTGACCTGAAGGATATAAAAGTTCCTGCATTAATTCTACAACCTTTTATAGAAAATGCTATCTGGCATGGATTGGTTCCCCAGGATAGTGGAGGAAGAGTTGTGATAGCTGTAAAAGAAAATAACGGATCGGTGGAATGCAGCATTGACGATAATGGCATTGGACGTGAATTGTCAAAACAATACAAATCCTTGTATGAATCTACACATGAATCCAAAGGCATTGGATTAATTAAATCAAGACTTGAATTGGATAAAATATTAAATGACAGGGAAGATAATATAGAGATCATTGATAAGGTGAATGCAGATGGGACGCCGGCGGGTACAAGGGTGATCATAATTTTTAAAGAAAATAATTTATGATAAGATCAGTGATCATAGATGATGAACAAAATTGTATCGACAGTCTTGCATTTGATCTTGCCAGGCATTGTCCGGAAGTTGAAATAATTGAAACCTGTACTTCACCCAAACAGGGCCTGGTAACCATTCGAAAACAAAAACCGGATCTTGTTTTTTTGGATGTACAGATGCCCTGGATGAATGGATTTGAAATGCTGGAAATAATTGATGAAATTAATTTCTCCATCATTTTCACAACTGCATTTGATCAATTTGCTGCAAAAGCATTCAGGTTAAGTGCTATTGATTATTTATTAAAACCCATTGATACAAATGATTTGAAAGAAGCGGTTAAAAAAGTTTCTGAAAAGATTGCACTTAAAACCGGCGCTGCCAATATTGATAATTTATTACAAAATATTAATAAACCGGAAAATAAGCAACGCATCGCTTTTGCCGGCCGCGATGGCTATGAATTTATTGAAATAGAAAGTATTGTTTTTGCCAGGGCAGAAGGTGCATATACCCATGTATTCTTAAACAATAAAAGAAAACTCGTTATATCAAAAACATTAAGTGATATTGAAGAAATGTTACCAGTTAATCAATTTCAAAGAATTCACCATTCAACGCTGGTAAATATTTCGCATGTAACACACTTTTATAAATCTGATGGAGGCTATATTGTACTTGACAATGGAGAAAAATTAATTGTCTCAAAATCAAAAAAAGAAAGTCTTATGGAGAGGCTTGGGTTGAAGTAATGCTGGGAATAGGAATTTGGGATTAGGGATTAGGGATTAGGAATTAGGTTGAATAGTTGATTGGTTGATAAACATTAAATAGTTATTGTTATTTTGCCTTTACAAACTTTAAGCTTTAAGCTCTATACTCTAAACCCGAAACATTAAACATTAAACATTAAACTTCAAACCCTCACTGCCCCGTCCTTCCATCTCTCACTTTAATTTTCTTTTTACCTGAATTCTTTTTTTCATAATCAAGAATGGCCTGCGGTTTAGCCAGTGCTTTTTTCCTGCTGCTGTCAGATGCATTACGCAACGGATCAATAGGCATCAGTTCTTCATCAGAAGCTGCTGCATTGCCAGCCTCATTGGCGGGTTTATCTAAAAACCACTTTTGTGTTTCTTCAAGGGTGCCGGAAAATGTATCGTAAAATTTCCAGGTACCATGTTTTAAACTATATCCTTCCAGCTTGATCACTTTTTTTTCAATAACTCTTGTTGGATCATTTGGATCAAAAACATCTATTGTATCATAAGGATTATCCGGGTTAACCGCTCTCCAGCTTTCTTCACGCTGCACATTTCCCATATGATCGTAGTATACATTCTTACCATCCTTATTTCCCCATCGATATTTTTCATAGGCAATCAAATCACCTTGCAAAGAGTACCTGCGCCAGTCCCCTTCTTTCAAATTATTTTTATATACGCCTTCTTCTTCATATCCTCTTTCTCCACGCAGGTTATCTACTTTGATCACCCACCTGCCCTGCTTTTTATTGTTCATATCTACGCAGTTAAGTGTATCACCATTTACACCAATGATATATTCTTTACACTGAGCATTGACGTTAAAAGAAACAAACAATAAAAGAATGATAATGAAACGCATAGTTTAGTAAGTTTGATGAATTGGATTGAATCCTTAATAAACGAAAAAATTGAACTGTTTATGATGCTAAAATTACGCCAATTTAGTTTGTTCCTCTTGTTATCCGCTGTTAGTATTATCACAAATGCACAGGTAAAAGCCACACCGGATGAAGAAAGAGTGAAAGGATTAGAAAAAAGAAAAATATTAGAAAGCCGTTCTGTATTAAATGATGTTTCTTTTCGCAACATCGGTCCTACAGTATTTAGTGGCCGGGTGAGTGATATTGATGCAAATCCCGATGATCCCACAGAATTTTATGTTGCCTATTCATCCGGTGGATTATGGTATACAAAAAATAATGGATTGTCCTTTACACCCGTTTTTGATAATGAACATGTACTCACTATGGGTGATATTGCCGTTGACTGGAAAACTGGAACCATTTGGGTTGGAACAGGCGAAGTAAACAGCAGCCGTTCATCTTATTCTGGCATAGGTGTTTACAAAAGCACGGATAATGCAAAAACCTGGCAATATCTCGGGTTACCAGGCACACACCATATCGGCAAAATTCAATTACACCCAACAGACCCCAACACTGCATGGGTAGCCGCACTCGGACACTTGTATTCACCCAATAAAGACAGGGGTGTTTTTAAAACAACTGATGGCGGAAAAACATGGAAACATACTTTATTTATCGATGAAAATACAGGCGTAGTTGACCTGGATATCAATCCAAAAAATCCTTTGGAAGTATATGC
>CAMPGG010000054.1 GCA_946885335.1 uncultured Chitinophagaceae bacterium | reverse complement strand
GACATGGCGGAACCGTTCGTTATGTAACACTCCCTTATGAATCTCATGGATATGCTGCGAGAGAAAATATTTTACATATGCTTTGGGAACAAAACCAGTGGCTGGAGAAATATGTTAAGGGAACGGAAGAAAAAAAGGGATTTTGATTTTGTTAAATGGTTGATCAGTTGAAGAGTTGATTAGTTGATTGGTCCTTTGACAGGCTCAGGATGACATTGGGAATCAGGTTGAAATTTGGAAATATTCTAAAATGTTTTGCATGTCAGGCTGAGCTTGCCTGCCCCGCAGTATTGCGGTGGTCGAAGCCGTCAACAATTAAATTGAACTATTTTTCGAAACATCTTCATTCATAAATATCAAACGCTAAACATCATGCATAAACCATTCATATTATACCTGATTGTTTTCTCATGTTTGTTTGTTAGCTGTGGAGATGTTGAAGAAAAAACAATTAACATCGATTCAGTTCAATCAATTAATACCGATACCATTATTCAACCAGGTGAAGTTAAAGTAGATACCCCGTTATCACCACTTCAAAAACCTGTTAGTGAATTAATCAGGGTTCAAAGTCCGATTGAAGGAGAGATCATAACCTCCCCTTTTAAGGTTACAGGAGAAGCAGTTGGTTTCTGGTATTTTGAAGCGGATTTCCCAGTCAGGTTATATGATGAGAAAGACAGCTTATTGGCAACCGCAATTGCAATGGCGCAAGGTGAATGGATGACAGAAAATTTTGTTCCATTTGAAACTGAGTTGGTTTTCAAGGTTCCCAAAGGAAGTAAATCTGGCAAGCTGGTTTTTGAAAGATCAAATCCATCTGATATGCGGGAACACGACCGCTCATTAACCATTCCAATTAAATTTAATTAGGAAACCTGTCGAATTATGCCATGCTTGTATTCCTCGATATATTATTTACAATACTCCACATTGTAATAACATTATTTAATGTGGTTGGATGGATTTTTCCAAAGACCAGGAAATTACATTTGATCACCATTGGATTGACATTCGCAAGCTGGTTCATCCTTGGATTCTGGTATGGCTTCGGTTATTGTTTTTTAACTGACTGGCATTGGGATGTAAAGAATAAACTGGGTGAAACCGATTTACCCTCATCCTTTATTAAATATTTTGCCGATAAAATTTCAGGGAAGGATATTTCCGCAACGCTGGTTAACAATGTTACGTTGATCATATTTATCATCACCATTATTTTAACGATCTATTATAATTTTTTCCATAAAAAAAACAAAATGCACAGGCCACAGGCATGATTTATTTATGCTGAATTTAAATGCTGGTAAAAGGCAACCAAACAGAAAGTAAAGTCGACTAAATAAAAACGGAAAATTTGAAAAAGGGATTATTATTTTTATTGATTTTAGGAAGCGTTTCTGTTGTAAAAGCACAAAAGATAGACAGCCTGTTTTTTAATTTATACACCGACAGCCTGAAAAAAGGTACACATAACTATATCAATCTTGATGCGAAAATGTCTGATGGAAGCTGGATGCCGCTTACTTCAAAACACCTCGATTTCAGTACCAGCTATGGGTATTTTGACAAAAATGATCTTGTGCTGCCGGATACACCAACCTGTGAATTTGTAAAAGTGAAAGCAGTTTTAAAAGCTGATACCACTGTTTGGCGGGAAACAACCATCTGGATCAAAAAAAATCCTGATGACGAATACTTGCCTACCAATGAAGAAATACTCAGGGAAATAAGACAGGGTAAGTCAAAAAAAGGAAAAGGGATAAGACAAAAGAATTAGAACATTTTACTTCTCTAATGATTTCAAAGTTTCATTAATCCATTGTTTTGAGAGCCATTTGCCATTCAAAATAACACCCTCAATAGTGGTTGTATGTTGAATATTTTCCAGTGGATTCTTGTTTAATAAAACCAGGTCGGGAAAATAACCTTCTTTCACCATTCCAATTGGTGATCTGTAAAATTTTCCAACATTGATCGTTGCAGTTTGCAATGCTTCAAATGGAGAAAGTCCCGCATCAACCATATATTTCAATTCATGATGTGATGCAAACCCCGGAACATTATAAACCTGCGGCGCATCTGCACCTAAAAGCAAACCCACGTTGTTCTTATGTAATTCATAAATTAATTTCCGTCTCAATGCCAAAAAATGATTCGTAGCATCTTTATCATAACCAGGAGAATTCAATAAATTATTTTTTGCTTTCTGCCATTGAGTTCTTGTATTTGGCGACATATATATCATTTCAGGTGCATTATCAAAAACACTTGCTTCAACCGGTGACATCCACCTTTCTGCCAAAGCCTGTGTTGGAACAACCCAAATATTATTTTCTTTCAAGGCTTTAATAAGTGGAGCAATTTTGTTTGTATCAGCCCTTGCTGCCACACCCACACCAAAGAATCCATTTTCCTGTTCCGTAACATTTTCGATGCCTGGGACCAGGCTTTCAACAAATCCATCCATGTGATCAATGGTGGCATAACGGGCATCAATAGCCCGCCATACACCAACATCAAATGGCACATGACCAGCCAAAGAAATATTTACTTCTTTAGCGGTTTTGGCAATGGCCGCAAAATTTTCTTTTGAAATGCCGGGATGAATTTTCAAAAAATCATAACCCGCAGCTTTTTGTTGCCTGACCATTTCAGCACCCTGCTCTGCCGATTTTACGGAATTACCGTTGAATGATGGACCAGACGTAATCAAACGCGGACCAATCACTTTTTCATCGTGTTTAATCATTGTTCTTAACTCAAGATGATTGGGATGGCCCAGCATGCCACGGATATTTGTTACGCCATTTGCAACAAATAACAATAGCACTTCCTTACTTTCATCCATGTTACCGGAAGGTGGCACATGTGCATGCATCTCTGTTAAACCCGGCATCAGGTATTTACCTTTTCCGTCAATGACCAGGGTATATTCGAATTGAGTAGTTGTGGTGGGAAGAATAGATGCAATTCTGCCATTGCGGATCACTACGGTTTGATTAGGTATGACCCTTTCTTCATCCATCGGGATCACATTCACCGAATGAATTACAATATTACCCGTCGAAGTATAATTTATATTTTGGCTGGTGCAGGAAATGAGGATGAATAAAAAGCTGAAACTTAAAATGAGCTTTTGCATACAAGAAGATTTGAAGAGATAATAAATTTAAAACTTTTAAATCTTTAATGCATCTTATCGTAAAACGAAGATTGAAATGAAGACTTGAATTATCGCCATAAAAAAAGCCCCAGTGAAGGGGCTTTAGATTTACATTTTTTTCGCGTCTTCCAAAAACTTGGCAAGACCAATATCTGTAAGCGGATGCTTTAATAAACCAAGGATCGAATCTAACGGGCAGGTGCAAACATCGGCGCCTGCAGCAGCACATTGTATAATATGATTAGGATTGCGAATAGATGCGGCAAGCACTTCCGTTTTATAACCCTGTATGCTGAATATTTGAACTATCTGTTCAATCAGTTGTACACCATCCCAACCACTGTCATCTATTCTGCCAATAAAAGGTGAAACATAGGCCGCACCTGCTTTTGCAGCCAGTATCGCCTGGCCGGCAGAAAACACCAATGTACAATTGGTTCGGATACCGTTATCGGTAAACCATTTGATCGCCTTGACACCATCTTTGATCATGGGAACTTTTACCACGATATTTGGATGGATATCAGCCAGTTTTTTTCCTTCTTCAACAATAGTTGCAAAATCAGTTGACAACACTTCGGCACTGATATCGCCATCAACCAAATCACAAATATCTTTGTAATGTTTTGTAATAGCCTCCTCTCCGCGGATACCTTCTTTAGCCATTAATGATGGATTGGTTGTAACCCCATCAAGAATACCTAATTCGTGTGCTTCTTTAATTTGTGCAAGATTGGCTGTATCTATAAAAAATTTCATTACCGGCTAAATTAAAATTGGAAATGGAGATTAAACTTATATGATCGGGGTTATAAGTGACTCCCGGGGAAAACCGGGAAAGACCTTAAACCAAAAAATAAAAAAAAAGTGGCAGGCTTATTACATCGCACCGCTACAACCGCCTACCCTTGCTGTCTTCCGACCCTGGGGGAGTTCAGCAGGAGCTGGTCGTGTAAGACCTGCCGGCGCAAAGATAAGGAAGCAGGATAAATCTCAAAATTTGAATTCATAAAATTGTAAGTAAAGTTGAAATTATCGCAAACCAGGTCGGCCCTGCAAAGAATTAATTTGTGTGTAACCGATCAGTTCATCGGCACGGGCACCAAACGGACGATAATAAACTAATACCGTATAAACATTTTCTGTATCCCAATAATGCCCTTCTGCAGTTTCATAGTTTATTATTTTATCATCCTCGTTCATGGAGGTAGTAACATAGTTATAATTATAAAAACCCTGCTTTAACAAAAGCGTTTTTTCATAAGCGCCTCTATCAGGATTAAAAACCATTTCCGATGATTCATTGGTAGCATACTGCGTTAATTCTCCAAACAAATAAAGATTCCGATCCGCATAGGGCTGATTGCCTGGCGGGAAAAAACTGAATAAAACATTTGCATAATCTGATTGCCAGAAGGGATTATTATTATCCCGGCTTTCTATAGTATATAATCCATTGATATCCCGGTAATATAAATATGGCTGGGACTTCCGTTCTCCATCAGGTTTTACAATAACATCGGTTGAATTAGACTTCTTATCCATACGAACCATTCTTTCACTGATCATCCGCAGGCTGCGAAGATCTATCCATCGCCATTCCTTACCTGCCGGCATGGCCGTGCTGGCTTCATCACTGTATTCAAAATAATTTCCACGGAAAATAGTGGGACGGTTTAAATACAAAGCATTGGGCCAAACATAATTTTGCAGCACAACTACTTTAATATCCTGTGGTGTAAAAACCCTTGTTCGGTTATCCGTACTCACTGCGATATGCAATTTTTGATAGGTGTTATACCATTGCGCATTGAACGGTTGCTGAACCTGTGCTGCAATGGATACCTTCTGGTCAACTACCATAAATCTTTTGGTAAAAACAATTTGTGAAGTATCTCCATTCAAAAAAACTTTCAACAAATAATTTCCACTTACAGAGGGAACGCTGTTGCGATCGGGGATTGTTGCCTGGTAGTTTGTATATCGTGTAAATGCAATGGATGATTGACGATAATGGGAGATGCGGACATTCTGAAAGCCACGGGTATATTCAAAGGTATTTAACATGGTCGGCGTCCAGTCCGCATTGCACAACTGGTAACTGTAATAATAATTTTTAACATCGGCATCCAGGTCATCGAAAGTTAACTGCAATTGTTCGCCACCATTTAATGCCATGATGGGATAAGCCGTTTGATCGCCACCGGGATACAATTTTATTGAACGGATGGATGAATCGTAGATCATATCCGCATTTTGTGCATCCAGTTTGATTGCACCAAAAATGATCCATACAAAAAGAATATAAATTTTCCCGTTGGTCTTTATCATAAATAGACTTTTATCTACCACAATTTGATTAAAATCTGGTTACCTGCCATCAATCATTTTTAAAAATAACCTGAATAGCGCTTTTTTGACGGGTTCTTTGTCAAATACGTTGCCTGATGTTAAACTTGATGGTTATTTTTACACCTAAATTTTTCAAGATTGAATATAACGGGCTTTATTGCAAACCGAATAGCATTTAACCAGCAAAAGTCATTTTCCCGGTTCATCATCCGCTTATCTATTGCCGCAACAGTGATCAGTGTGGCGGTAATGATCATTACCCTGGCCTTTGTGAACGGTTTCCAGGAAAAGGTAAGCGAAAAGGTTTTTAGTTTTTGGGGACATATCAGGGTGCAATACAAACAACCCATGAAAACGGCCATTGCAGAAGAAATGCCTATTGAACAAAATGATTCGGTTGCTTTTGCAGTTAAAAAAAATCCACAGGTTCAAAGCATACATCCATTTGCAACCAAGTATGCCATTTTGAAAACGGATGAGGACATGGAAGGTGTGCTATTAAAAGGTCTGGATTCGACTTATGATTACAATCACCTTAAACAATTTATGCAGGAAGGGCGCTGGCTGCAATTTAACGACAGCACTTACAGCCGGGAGATCATCATATCTACTTTTACCGCCAATCAGCTTAAGCTCAAATTAAATGACCGTTTATTAATCTATTTCATCAGGCCCGATGGCAGCATGCGACCGGACAAACTTGAAATAGTAGGTATTTATAAAACAGGTATACAGGAATATGATAATGCATTTGCCATTGGTGATCTTAAATTGATACAACGGCTTAACAGCTGGGAATCTTACGAAATTGGAGGCTATGAAATCTTTTTGAAAGATTATTCAGAAATGATCCCGGCCAGTCTTGATATTTACGAGATGGATGAATTTCCGCAAAGCTGGGATACCCGCATCATCAAAGACATTTATCCATATATTTTTGACTGGTTAAAAATGCAGGATGTTACCCGCAATGTTCTGATAGCATTTATGATCATTATTGCGGTGATTAACCTGATCACCTGTTTGATCATCCTGGTTCTTGAGCGTTTACGCATGATCGGTATATTGAAAGCTCTCGGTGCCAGTGACTGGACGGTGCAAAAGATATTCTTAAAACATTCATCCATTATTACCATTGGTGGTATTATCGGGGGCACTTTGTTTGCTTTGGCAATAATTTACCTGCAACAGGAAACAGGATTTATCAAATTAAAAGAGGAAGCTTATTACCTGAGTGAAGCAGCAGTAAAGATCATCTGGTGGCAGGTTGCCGCTGTTTGCGGTGGCACTTTGCTGGTTAGTTACCTGGTGTTAATGATCCCAACTTATATTGTTAAAAAAGTGCAGCCAGTAAAAGCCATTCGTTTCAGGTAAAGCTTTATGACTTTTCTATAAGGTGAGATAAGATGATGCCGGTTGCAACTGCAGCATTTAAAGATTCAGCCTGGCCCAAACGCGGGATCGTAATCCGAACATTTGCTTTTGCCAACAATTCAGGATCTAAACCTTTTGATTCATTCCCGATCATTACAACCCCCTCTTTTAACTTATTCATGGCTGTTAGATCTTCTCCTTCTAAAGTTGTCGCATAGTAATTACAGGCAGGATGTTCATTAACCCATGTCAAAAGATCCGTTACCAAAACATCTACCCTTGCAATACTTGCCATGGAAGATTGAATCACTTTTGAGTTATAGATACTGGCACATTCATGACTGCAAATAATTTGTTTTATCCCAAACCAGTCAGCTATGCGGATAATGGTGCCCATATTACCAGGATCCTGAATACCATCTAACAGTAATACCCAATTATTATTTGGGTCAATATTTTCAATGGATTTATGTTGCTGAAAAATGGCCAGTACTTTATTGGCTGTTGAAAGCTGGGTGATCTTTTCCAATTCTTCCTGTGTAACTATTTGCTGGTGAACATTGGATGGCACCGGGTTCTGTTGAAACCATTCCTGCAGCGCAAAAATTTCCAATGCACGGATCCGGGGTTCCGCTAATAATTCGCTCACTATTTTTGGGCCTTCAGCAATAAACACCTGTTCTTCATCCCTTCTTTTTTTGTGGCCTAAACTTTGAATATATTTGACCTTTGTTTTACTAAGCATACTTTTCGATTACAACATTATGGTAAATGGCAGGATGAAATTTATTGGCCCTTCAGCTACGTCAACCTTTATCCTCCTGCTCATAATTTTTTTTGCAGGTTGTGGTGTTATACCAAAAGATTACCCGGCGAATAAACCATTTGTTTACAAAACTAACATCAAGTTAGAAGGAAATTTTTCAACCGATGAAAAAAATGAATTAGAAAGCAAACTTTCAACCCAACTGGATGACAGTATCCGGGTTAGAACATTGGATAAATTATTCTGGAGTGTGTTGAAAAATCCCCCGGTATATGACAGCAGCAATGCCGACAGATCCATACTGTATATGCGGGCACTTTTAAATTCGCTTGGGTATTACCGTGATTCCATTAGTTATGATACCTCGTTAAGTATTCGCAGCAAAACCGATTTACCCGACCAGTATCGTACAACAGTTAATTTCACTGTTATTCCCGGCAGGCAGGTAAAACTGGATAGCATTTTTTACAGTTTTTCGGATTCAACAACATCTGCAGATTCCATTGCTCAAATTGATGCCAGGGCGGATATTCAACGGCTCACCGATTCTGCCGCCGCATCAGCATTAATAAAAAGAGGAGATCCATTTGCTAAACCAACCATGTCGGCGGAGTTGGAAAGGCTGGTAGAATTATATCGCAATAATGGTTACCTGCGTTTTACCCAGGATGAATTGAGAATTGTTTGGGATACTTTGGATGCATCTTTATTAAGACCGGTAACAGACCCCTTTGAACAAATACAAATCCTGGCCGAATTACAAAGGCGCCGTGAAAATCCACTGGCTGATATTGAATTTATCCTGAGACCCGGCCTTGACAGTGCACGACTAACGCGATATTATGTAGGGAATGTGACGATCTATCCTGACTTTGATGAAGACACCACCGGCCTTACACCAACGGAAACATTGATCAATGAATACAGGATCATACAATACCGGGATCTTATTAAACCGAAAATTTTACCGCCCAATATTTATTTAAGAAAAGGAGAACTTTTTAGCCAGCGCCGGTATGTAAGAACGATTAATCGTTTTAATACCCTGAGTGCATGGAAACTGGTAAATATTGACCAAATACCCAGGCCAGGTGAAGACACGGTGGATTTTGTTATCAAACTATCTCCTGCTGATAAATATTTGTTCGATGCCAACATTGAAGGAAGCCGCAATACCAGTGTGTTTGCGGGTAATTTATTAGGCTTGGGTTTTAATGTTGGTTTGCAAAACCGGAATCTGCTAAAAGCTTCAAACCTGGCAACCACCAATATTCGTTTTGGAACCGAATTAAATATTAATAAAGGAGATCAAATAGTTCAAAGCCGTCAGGCAAGTTTTAGTAATACCATATTATTTCCGAGAAGCATTCCACATTTTGGTTTTATACCAGATCGTTACCGCGATAATATTCAAACAGTTTTATCTGTTGCATTAGCTAATACTGACCGGCGATTTTTATATAATCTAACAAGTTTTAATGGTTCATGGGGTTACGAATATAACTGGCGCAATAAATCATTGAATGTAAGAATTCCCAATATTGAATATTCGCTGATCAATCGCCGGGATAGTTTGGATACATTAATTAAATACAATCCATCGCTGAAAAATATTTTTAATGATGGCCTGGTAATTTCCACAATCTATAAATATGTAATGACGGGTGGTCAAAAAGGAACCAATATATTCCGGGCTAACCTGGAAGAATCGGGATTGGTCACGGGTATGATCAGGAATAATTTCCTGGATTCCCAATTATATCGTTTTGTAAAAATTGATGCAGAATTTTCGAGGTCCATCAAATGGACGAAAAAAGAATTCGCTTTCCGGTTTTTTGGTGGTGTGGGATATGAACTGGAGTCGACCAAACATCCTGATAAAAAACGGTATCTCCCATTCTTTAAACAGTTTTTTGCGGGAGGCCCTAACAGTATGCGGGCCTGGGGATTACGCCGCCTTGGGCCGGGTTCATCGGTAAAACCATTTAATGAGGTGCCAGACCGTTTTGGTGACATTCAACTGGAGGCTAATGCGGAATACCGCTTTCCATTATTTAATTTCAGGGGCATTCAGTTTAACAGCGCTGTATTTGCCGACGCAGGTAATGTATGGTTCCTGCGAGAGAACCCTGATTTCCCCAACGGGCATTTTGATATCAACCGCTTATGGAACGATATTGCGGTTGGTGTTGGAACCGGGTTAAGGGTTGATTTTAATTTCTTTTTAGTGCGGGTTGATTATGGGTTCAAGGCAAAGGATCCCAGTCCGGCACCGGAAAATATAGCTTCCCAAAACAAGTGGTTTTATAATTTTGGCTGGAATAATTTATTAAAAGGACAAGTTCAATTAGGGATCAATTATCCTTTTTAATGAAGTTTCCCGTTTTATCATTTGCCATTGTTTTTTCAAATTCTTCCATACTCATGGCATCTTCATTTTTAAACTCGCCGATACGGGTACGGCATAAACTGCTTAAATATGCACCACAACCCAATGCCTGCCCAAAGTCATGTGCCAAACTGCGTATATAGGTACCCGTTGAACAAACCACTCTGAAAGAGACAACGGGTAATGCAATATCTGTAATCTCAAATTCGCTGATCAATAATTTACGTGGTTCCAACACCACTTCCTTTCCCTGCCTTGCCAGTTCATAAACTCTTTTTCCCTGTTGTTTAATGGCTGAATGCGCCGGTGGAACCTGCATGATCTCCCCGGTAAATTGCTTGGTAGCATTTTTTATTTCATCTTCAGTCAAATGATCAAAAGGCTTGAAATTGGCCGGCTCAGATTCCAGGTCATAAGTTGGTGTTGTGGCCCCCAAAGTAAAACTGCCTGTATATTCTTTTTCCCGGGCCATGAATTCATTGATCCTTTTGGTAAATTTTCCTGTGCAAATAATAAGTAAACCGGTAGCCAGCGGATCCAGCGTACCAGCATGACCCACTTTTTTGATCTTTACCAGGTTCCGCACTTTTCTTACTACATCAAAAGATGTCCAGTTCAATGGTTTATTGATCAGTAAAACTTTCCCCTGCTCAAAAGTATTAGTGCTTTGCATGGCTGCAAATGTAAGCATCCGCCATTTTAGTAGTCGATGCAACTTCATTCAAAGCAAATTCTTGTTATCAATAATCAAAAAGTCCTTTCATTACTGACAACCTGTCATTATACTGGTTGAAAATATCTATCTTTGCCGCTCATTTCAATACCCAAAATAAACGTTTGATGTTGGATATCGCTACTACAAAAGTGCATGATGAAGAACGCCAGGGGGAAGCCTATGCCCCATTTGAAAAAGATCCGGTGGTTTATGCCCGTAAATTTTACATTGAAAGTTATGGATGCGCCATGAATTTTGCCGACAGCGAAGTGGTTGCTTCCATTTTAAATGATAAAGGATTTGGAGCTACCCGTAACCTGGAAGAGGCTGACTTGATTTTTGTAAATACCTGCTCAATCCGCGAAAAGGCAGAACAAACCGTACGCAAAAGACTAACAGAATTTAAAAAATTAAAAAAGAAGAAACCCGGAACATTGGTTGGCGTATTAGGCTGCATGGCGGAGCGGCTGAAATCTAAATTTTTAGAAGAAGAGAAACTGGTTGATATGGTGGTAGGTCCTGATGCCTACCGAACCTTACCCGGGTTAGTGGAAGAAGCCAGCGGCGGTCAAAAAGCAGTGAATGTTTTATTAAGTCGCGATGAAACCTATGCCGACATCTCCCCCATCCGTTTAAACAGTAATGGCATTACCGCATTTGTCAGCATTATGAGAGGCTGCAACAATATGTGTTCTTTTTGCGTAGTTCCGTTTACCCGTGGCCGTGAGAGAAGCCGCGATGTAAACAGTATTATCAACGAATGCACTGAATTATTTAATAATGGATACCGCGAAGTAACATTACTTGGACAAAACGTGGACAGCTATTACTATGTTCCTGAAATGCAAGGACAGCAAGCCGGCGAAAATGACGTTGTTACGTTTGCCCGTTTGTTAGAAAAAGTCGCTTTGATTTCGCCGTTGTTAAGAGTACGTTTTTCCACATCGCATCCAAAAGATATTACAGATGAAGTGTTGTTTACCATGGCAAAATATGAGAACATCTGCCGGTATATACACCTGCCTTTGCAAAGCGGATCTACAAGAATTCTACAATTGATGAACAGGACCTATACCCGTGAATGGTATATGGCTAAAGTAAAAAGGATCCGGGAGATCATGCCCGATTGCGGCATCAGCTCAGATGTGATTACCGGGTTTTGTACAGAAACGGAAGAAGATCACCAGGACACCATCAGTTTGATGGAATACAGCCGGTACGATATGAGCTATATGTTCTTTTACAGTGAACGTCCTGGTACTTTGGCACAAAGGCGTTATGAAGATGATATTCCCTTGGAAGTTAAAAAAAGAAGGCTGGCAGAAATTGTTGAAGTTCAAAACAGGCTTTCACTGGAAAGCAACCTGCGTGACCCGGGAAAAATTTTTAAAGTTTTGATAGAAGGCAATTCGAAAAAAAGTGATTTGGATTGGATGGGAAGAACATCGCAAAACAAAGTGATCATCTTTCCAAAAAAAGAACAACTGCAACCCGGGGATTATGTAATGGTAAAAGTTACTGGTTGTACTCAAGCTACTTTGTTGGGTGAAATTGAAGATAGTTTTCAAATAGAAAACACTATAATGGAAATGACAGCATAAATACTGATGTCAGCATCAGCATTGAAATAAAATAATCATACAATTCAGCAAGCATAAATGGAATTACAAAGTATCAAGAACAGGTTTGGGATCATAGGGAATGCACCGGCATTAAATCATGCATTAAATGTGGCCGTACAGGTTGCCAATACCGATCTGTCGGTATTGATCATTGGTGAAAGCGGTGTGGGTAAAGAAGCGTTTTCACAGATCATACATGCATTATCTGCCCGGAAGCATAATCCATTTATTGCCGTTAACTGCGGTGCCATACCAGAAGGCACAATTGACTCTGAATTATTCGGGCATGAAAAAGGTTCCTTTACCGGTGCGGTAGAAAGTCGCAAAGGATATTTTGAAACGGTGAATGGCGGTACAATATTCTTAGATGAAATTGGTGAAATGCCATTGGGCACGCAGGCCAGGTTACTTCGTATGCTGGAAACTGGTGAATATATCCGGGTCGGTTCCAGTAAGGTGCAGAAAACAGATGTGAGAGTGATTGCCGCGTCAAACAAAGATTTGTTGCAATTGGTACAAAATGGCCGGTTCAGGGAAGATCTTTATTATCGTTTAAGTACGGTGCCTATCAGGGTGCCTGCTTTAAGAGACCGTAAGGATGATATCATTTTATTGTTTAGAAAATTTGCGGTGGATTTTGCAGAGCGTTATAAATCTGCCCCGGTGCAGTTGGATGATGATGCCAAAAACCTGTTAATAAACTATACCTGGCCGGGCAATGTTCGTGAATTAAAGAATATTGCAGAACAGGTTTCGGTTTTATCAACTGATAAATATATTTCAGGTTCTGTTTTACAGAGATATATTCCGCTTGATACCATGAACAGGTTACCGGTATTGGCACATTCAAATGGTCATGGACAACACCATGATTTTAACAGTGAGCGGGATATTTTGTACAAACTTTTCTTTGACATGAAGAAGGATGTAACGGAATTAAAAAGAATGTTTTTTGATGTATTGCAAAACCCGGAACTGGCGCAGCAACATAAAACTTTCCTGAATGAAATAAAGGAATTTAAAACGCCGGAACTGCCGCAACCATCAGGCCACCAGATATCGCCTTCGCAACCCGTGATTATGCGAAATAATGAGATCCAGGATCATGAAGAAGTGGAAGAAAGTTTGAATATCATGGACAAGGAAAGAGAACTGATCATTAAAGCATTGAAAAAACACAGGAGCAAAAGAAAAGATGCGGCGCTGGACCTGGGCATCAGTGAAAGAACATTGTACCGCAAGTTGAAGGAATATGATATTGAGGAATAGACTTCGAAAGGCACTGCCTGACATTAGGATGAAGCAATTAAAAACTTCGAATTATTGAATCATTAATAAGTTGAAGAAAAGCTGAATAGGATTACAGAACGTATAAGTGAGTGACACAACAAAAGCCAAATAGAAATACAAATGCCGGTTAACAAAAAAATATTATCGCTATTCAGCATGGCCATTTTAAGTTTGGCTTTTGCAGTAAGTGGTTGCAATTATAAATTCAGGGATGTTAGTATACCGCCGGAAATACAAACAGTAAAAATTAATTTTATTGAAAACAGGGCGCCATATGTTAACCCGCAATTAAGCCAGTTGCTGACTAACCAATTGCAACAAAAAGTGGTGAATCAAACCAGGTTGAGCAGAACAAACAACGATGATGCGCATTATGATATCAGTGGATTTATTTCACAATACAGTATCAGCACATCGGGTATCAGTAACCAGCAAACAACTACAAACCGGCTTACGGTTGGTGTACATATAACTTTAGAGGACCGCGTAAATAATACAACCAAGGAATTTGACATCAGCCGGCCATTTGATTTTAGTGCACAAACAAGTCTGCAGGAAGCGGAAGCCCGCCTGAATGATGAAATTGTCAGGAATATTACCGATGAAATATTTAACCGCATTTTTTCCAACTGGTAAGTTCGCCTTAAATTGTGCATATGTACGGGATTGAACCTTTATTGAAAACCATTTTAGGTAAGGACAATATTGCTGACTGCGGATTAAGCGAATTGCAAAGTCTTACCCGTCAATATCCATATTTTGCTCCATTACATTTATTGCTTGCAGAAAAAATAAGAACCCTGGATGAGGATTTGTATGAACAGCAGCTGGAAAAAGCATCCTTATATGTTCATAAGCCACTTTGGTTGCATTACTTATTAAACAAAGGAAAGTTTGGTTTTGAGATTTTAGAAAAGGAACAAACAG
>CAMPGG010000053.1 GCA_946885335.1 uncultured Chitinophagaceae bacterium | reverse complement strand
ATTAAAGCTGGAACCGGTTTATTAGGTGACCATTTTACAGCTGATATCAGGCTTTCTCGCATCAGCAGCGATGGGTATATTGAAAGGGCAAAAAGTGCTCTTCATTCATTTTATTTTTCTACCGCTTACCTCAATGAGAAGTCAACTTTCAGGTTAAATGTTTTTTCCGGGAAAGAAAAAACCTACCAGGCCTGGAATGGTGTAAGTGAAGCAGATTTAAAAACCAATCGCCGCATTAATTATGCAGGTATGGAAAAACCAGGTGAGCCTTACGAAAATGAGACTGATAATTATACACAAGATCATTATCAATTTTTTATCGACCACAAGTTCACCCCTGAAATTCAATTTAATACCGCATTTTTCCTGACGCACGGAAATGGATATTATGAACAATACAAAGCAGGAGAAGATTATGCGGATTATAATATTCCCTACCCTGTTTATGGAAGCACTGTCATTACAAGTACTGACCTTGTCCGCCAGTTATGGCTTGACAATTATTATTATGGAAATATTTTTTCGGCACAGTATAATAAAAAGCGTACAACCGTAACCGTTGGAGGCACGATTACCAAATATGATGGCGAGCATTTTGGTAAAGTAATATGGACACAAAACGGGGGAACTGATTTTAATAATTATTATGACAACAATGCCTTTAAAAATGATTTTTCATTTTACACCAAATGGCAACAACAAATTGCAGATAACTGGTTCAGCTTTGTGGATCTGCAATATCGTGGTGTACGCTATTCCATTGATGGATTCAGGGATAACCCAGGCTTAAATGTGGATAATCGTTACAGTTTTTTTAATCCCAAAGCCGGCATCACCTATTTAAATAAAGATTGGAAAGCCTATGCATCATACAGTGCCGGAAGTAAAGAACCTAACCGGGAAGATTTTGAATCAAGTACAGATGGGCAGCCAGACCCGGAAAAGTTGCACGATTTTGAAATTGGTGCTGAGAAGAAGTCAAAACAATTCAGTTATGGCATTACAGCATATTATATGTTGTATAAAAATCAATTGGTTTTGACCGGGAAAATCAATGATGTTGGAGCTTACACCCGAACAAATATTGATAATAGTTACCGCACCGGTATAGAAGTGGCTGCAGAAACAATTATCACTCCCTGGATGAACCTGCAAGCTAACCTGGCATTAAGCAGGAACAAAGTGAAAAATTTTACTGAATTTCTTGATGATTATGATGCCGGTGGACAAAAATCATATCAATATGCATTAACGGATATTGCTTATTCTCCTTCTGTTGTTGGTGGTGCAAACTTGCAGCTAAAACCTGCTGACAGGATAAGCATTAACCTTACGGGAAAATATGTTGGCAAACAATATCTTGATAATACGCAAAATGAAAACCGGAAATTAAATGCATTTTATACACAGGATGTATCCCTATTTTATTCTTTGAAAAATAAATGGTTAAAGGATGCCAACCTGGTATTACAGCTAAATAATATTTTTAACAAAAAGTATGAACCTAACGGTTATACCTATAGTTATTTATATGGTGGTGAATTGGTTACCGAAAATTTTTATTTCCCGATGGCAGGCACCCATTTTATGTTAGCCCTGAATATAACACTCTAAAAAAAATGAGCGGTGAAAGATCACCGCTCATTTTTTATCTGATATATAATTTTACTTATCAATTTTTTCCTGCCAGTCAAGCATACCGCCTTCGAGGTTTTTGGTATTTTTAAAACCCATCGTTTCCAGTATTTGGCAAGCCATGGCACTCCTTTTACCACTGCGGCAATGAATGATCAGTTCTTCATCTTTCAGGTTTTCTATTTCGTCCACCTGCATGGTTTGTATCTGGCCGAGCGGAATTAATTTTGCCCCAATGTTATATTCTTCATATTCGTGAGGCTCCCTGACATCTATTACATGGAGTTTTTCTCCATTGTCCAATCGGGATTTTAATTCTTCTACTGTTATTGTTTGCATAGTTTTAAAATTTTAAAGTTCCAATTGCGTTGGATTACCAGTGGAATCAACAACGGGTTGATCAACACTTAACCAAACATCCATTAACTGTCCCGGCCTGATCTTTTGCTTAACGCCATCGTCTCTGAATCTTTCCGGATTTTGTTTATAAACATAAGCACCCAATGTATCCGTTATGCCAGGATCAAGAACTACAGCGCCTAAATTTAAACCATTTGCTCTTAACAATCTTTCAGCATCTGAATAGGTCATGCCAATTAAAGAAGGTACAATCAATTCAATATTTCCTACTCCATCGCCCAATACCAAAGAAATGGAGCTGCCCATTCTTAACTGCGTACCGGGTTGAATTTGTGCTCCATTAAAATGCTGCTCCAGTATTGAATTTTTGGCAAAGTCTGGTTTGAAAGTTGTATCTCCAACATTTAATCCCATATTTTTCAATACCATTTCTGCATTCCGGTAACTATAGCCAAGCAAATTAGGCATTTCCACCAGGGGAGGTTCTGAACGATTAATGGTGAGATAGACTGTTCTGTTCACTTTTACCGTAGCATCCGCATCTGGTATTTGCTTTATGATAGCCAAAGGTTGCAACTTGTTTTGATATACAGAATCCTGCACAACAACTTCAAAACCCATTGCCTCCAGCATTTCACGAGCTTCTGTAAAATTTTTTCCAACAACCGAAGGCACTTTCATGGATTCACCATGTTGTGTTATTTTTTCTAAGGAGAGAATAAAAACCGAAACCAGTATGATAACCAATAAAATGCCCACCAGGATGTTTGCCCAAAGTGGTTGTCTTGTAATAAATTTCATCTCGTAATATATATGTTTTTATTTGACAGATGCAATACACCAATAATCATGCGATTTATCTGCAACTTTTGAAGACGGCTCATTTTCATCTAATGGTTTAAAAAACGACCGGGGATAAAGATGCATTAAAATTTATTTATTTTCTGTTAAAGGCATCGTCAAGTATAGATGAATAAAATTCCTTCAGGGTCAAACCCATTGCTTTTACCTGTTGCGGAACGATGCTTGCCTCACTTTGTCCCGGTATGGTGTTTACTTCCAGCATATAAGGATTTCCATCAGATTCATTATATATAAAATCGATCCGGACTACTCCATGGCAATTAAATAACATGTAAATTTTTTTTGCAGCTTCCCTTATCTTGTTGGCAATTACTTCATCAACTTCAGCAGGTGTAATTTCCTTAGCCTTGCCTTCATATTTTGCCTCAAAATCAAAAAAATAATTTTGGGAAATTACTTCGGTCATGGGTAATGTTATTATTTCATTGCCTTTCCTAAAAACACCAATTGTGAATTCTCTTCCCTGGATCATTTCTTCAACCAAAACCTGGTCATCTTCTTTAAATGCTTTTGCAATAGCTGCTTCCAATTGTGCAGGTTCTGCCACTTTACTCATACCAATACTGGAACCTCCATTATTGGGTTTTACAAATACCGGGAACTGTAAAGATGATGCCACTTCATTGGCAGCAATTGGATTTGATCTAAATAAATGTTTTGAACGGGCTACAGAAATTCCACCCATTCCGGCTACAGCTACGGTGTATCTTTTATTAAATGTAATAGCGGATGTAGCTGCATCGCAACCAGTATAAATGATATTTAGTGAATCAAAATATCCCTGCAACTTTCCGTCTTCGCCCGGCGTGCCATGCATACCAATAAATACTGCATCAAATTTTATATGATCACCATTTAATGAAAAGGAAAAATCATTTTTATCAATGGGCGCCTTATTTCCACCTGGCAAAGAACAGGTCCAACCCGTTGGCGAAATATCCACCACATAAACGTTATATTTTTCTTTATCCAGGTTAGCTTCAATAGTAACGGCAGTTTTATAGGAAATAACGGATTCGGCCGAATAACCACCTGTGACCAGGGCTATATTTTTTTTCATGCATTTTTTTTACAGCGCAAATATTCAAAAAAAATCAGGTAAGACAAGATTTATTTGAATGCGTTACAATTAAACCAGGAGATAAAAAGTGGAGATAAAAATAAGAAAGGTGAAGGCCGTTTCTCCTTCACCTTTTTACGACGGGAAATATCACCCGCCAAATTAACGCAGCTTTCGCTGCCATACGCTAAATATGAATTCAAGTTAAACAAAATTCAACAGCTGGTTAGTCAAAATACCGTGAATTTTATTCACATAACTATTATTATAAATGCATTTTATCTTTCTTGGCTAACAACTCTTCAACCGTTTCCTGGTACATTTCATCAGGCACACAACAATCCACCGGGCATACAGCAGCGCATTGAGGTTCTTCATGAAAGCCCTGGCATTCTGTGCATTTATTTGGCGTAATATAATACGTATCAACGGACACGGGTTCCATACGCTGAGCTGCATCTACAACAGTGCCATCAAGCAAAGTGTAAGATCCTTTCACATTGGTTCCATCTGTCATTGCCCATTCAACGCCGCCTTCATAAATAGCGTTATTCGGACATTCAGGCTCACATGCTCCGCAGTTTATACATTCTTCTGTTATTTTAATAGCCATAATTCTACTTTTATTTTGTATTGGGTTGGTAAGTATTTTTGCAAGGCAAATTTAATATGCAGTGATCAATTTAGTAAAAAAAAATCAAATACATAACTGGCCTTTGAGCTAAAGACAAAATTACTAGTATCTCCTAAAATTAATTCATGAATTTAATCAGTCGGTTAGCATTACTGGAACAATTAAAAAAATATATTTTATCGGATGATGAGGGCTGGCAAGAAATAAAAGAAAAGGCCTTTAATGCCAATGGCTGGTTTATTCCGGAATTTATAAATCTCTCTATCAATAACATTGCAGATAATTATTTAGCAAAAGATAAACTTGAATCATGGGTACGGGAACATGCCATTCCCGAAGAAACTTTACAGCCTAAAAAAATCGGAATTGTAATGGCCGGCAATATTCCCATGGTTGGTTTTCATGACCTGCTTGCCGTTTTTATAGCAGGCCATTATGGAATTATAAAATTGTCTTCGAAAGACAATGTTTTAATAAAGCACCTGGTTGAGAAAATGCAGGAATGGGAACCAGGATCAAATAAATATTTTGAAATCGCATCAACATTAAAAGGCTGCGATGCATACATTGCCACAGGGAGTAATAATTCAAGCAGGTATTTTGATTATTATTTTAAGAAGTATCCTCATATCATTCGACGTAACAGTACTTCAGTAGCAATTTTAACAGGAAAAGAAACCAAAGAAGAATTAGAAAAGCTGGCTGATGATATTCATTTATATTTTGGATTGGGTTGCAGGAATGTGACAAAAGTTTACGTTCCTGAAAATTATAATTTTCAAAACTTACTTGATGCATTGAAAAAATATGATTTTTTCATGGATCATTTTAAATACAAAAACAATTTCGATTACATGTTTTCCATTCACATGTTAAACCAAACAAAGTACATGACGAATGGAAATGTGCTATTGGTTGAGGAACCGGCTCTCTTCTCTCCTATCAGCCAACTGAATTACGAATATTATACTGATGTGGAAGCTTTACAAAAATTATTAACTGGCAATGATCAATTGCAATGCATTGTTGGGTATAAAGGTATTCCATTTGGAAAAGCACAATGTCCTGGTTTAACCGATCATGCTGACGGTGTTGATACACTTGCTTTTCTTCAATCTTTATAACAATGGCCCAACATTAAGAACAGATTTTTGTTATTATTTTTGCATACCTGCGAAATACGAAAGTCTTAGTAAATTATTGTTAAACTCAACCAACGGTTCTTGTAAAAAAGATTTCATTCGTTATTTTGTATGAAGAAGGCATAAGTTTTGTCAGGAGTTATTTAATAAAAAACTTTTCAGGAATATGAAATTAAGACACATTTTATTAGTTGTTGCTATCAGTAGCATAACAGCAGTAGCAAGCGTGTGGGGATTTAATAAACTAAATCCGAATAATGCAACCGTTTTACAAGGTCAAAATGCTTTACCTGTCAATTATGCAGGATTTTTTGACAATGATCGCGGTACAGGTGATCCGGTTGATTTTTCAAAAGCAGCTTCAGCATCCGTGCCTGCAGTTGTGCATATCAAAACTAAAATACCTGCCCAAAGAGTAAGCAATGATCTTCCGCAACGCAGAGGCGGCGGTGGTGGTTTTTTTGACGATTGGTTCGAAGATTTTTTTGGTCCACAGGTAATGCCTGAGCAAAGAGCTTCCGGTAGTGGTGTTTTAATTAGCCAGGATGGATACATTGTAACCAATAACCACGTCATCAGCGATGGCAAAGGTGGATTGGCAGAAGAGATACAGGTTACAACACATGAAAAAAAGAGTTTTAAAGCAAAAGTTATTGGAAGAGATCCAAGTTCTGATTTGGCTGTATTAAAGATTGAAGGAAATAGTTTTCCTTTTATGATCTATGGCAATTCTGACAATATACAAGTTGGTCAATGGATTCTTGCTGTTGGTTATCCTTTAACTTTAGAAACAACTGTAACTGCAGGTATTGTTAGTGCCAAAGGCCGGACTATCGGTATTAACAGCCGCCAGAGCAGAACACCTGTTGAATCATTTATCCAAACGGATGCTGCAGTAAACCAGGGAAACAGTGGCGGTGCTTTGATCAATACAAATGGTGAACTGATTGGCATTAATTCGGCTATCCTGGCTCCTAACGGAACATATGCCGGTTATTCATTTGCTATACCAGTAAACATTGTAAAAAAGATCGTTAACGATATCGTTCAATATGGTGACGTACAAAGAGGTTATTTAGGTATCAGTTACCCATCTGGCGAACTAAGTGAAGGACAAAGAAAACAATTTGGTTTAAGTGAAAATGATGGCGTGTATGTTTCTGATGTTTCACCTGACGGTGGTGCTGCACAGGCTGGCATCAAACAGGGAGATATTATCACTAAAGTGAACAATGTAAATGTATCCAGCGGACTTGAAATGAGTGCACAAATTGCCAGTATGAAACCAGGGGATAAAGTGCCTGTCACTTATCGCAGAAATGGAAAACTCAATTCAACAACTATTACATTAAAAAAACAACCCGGCACATTTGAAGTATTGGCTGCTACAACTATTGGTGACCGTTTAGGTGCAACCATGGTTACACTGGAAAGGGAAAAGGCCCGCTTATATGGATTAGAGGGAGGTGTAATGGTGACCGAAATTAAAAAAGGTGGTCCACTGAGCCGTACAAGGATGGCGGATGGATTTATCATTACCAGTGTTAATGGCCGTGAAGTAAGAACGCTGGAAGACCTCGGAAATATTCTTGCGAGAGCAGAAGGCAGTGTTCGGTTAGAAGGCACATATCCTGATTCGGATGGCATTTATACATACCCGTTAAATATGGAATAATAAACATTCCTGGGAAAACCCAGCTACCATAAAAAAAGCCGTCCTCCAGGGACGGCTTTTTCTTTGCCATTATTTTTCAAATACCAAATATCCCCATGCCGGAATATTCAATTGTGCATTTTGAAGTTCTTTTTCTTCAAGAGAAAATACATTTTTATAAACGCCTTGAAGGTTGTTGTCATTTAAATTAAATGTTACATCAGTGGTTCCTAAATTCAATATCACCAATACTTCTTTGTCCCCGTTCTTTCTTAAATAAGTCAATAATTTGGGTTGTGTTGGAGTAGCTATCATGATTGTTTCAGAATCCTTTCCAGCTCGCAGTGCAGCGTTTGTTGTTCGAAGATTCAATAAAGTTTTATAAAAATCATGCAACTCGTTTTTACCCGTCCATTCAATGGGATCACGTTCAAAAAATTCAAGGCGTTTTTTATTAGGCAATTCCTGGCCGCTGTAAATTAGCGGAATTCCATTCCATGTACAACTGAAAACTGCTAAGGGCAGTGCCATATCACCATATTTTTCATACTCCGTTCCATTCCATGAATTTTCATCATGGTTAGTTGTGAACCAACTTTTAATGCCGGGTGCATCATTATAAAAATTCAGCAATTTCGCCAGGCTATCAACCGGCCATTTTTGCTGGTAATAATCCTTTGCCATATGCATCCATTTCCAGGTATAACTGGCATCGAAAACTTCCATATATTCAGGGTGCTCCCAGGTATCATTTTCAGCAAACCAAAAAAGCGGTTTTACTTTATCAACTTCGGGCCGGGCTTTTTTCCAAAAATCCAGTTCCACCCAAAAAGCCAGGTCGCAACGGAAACCATCAATATCCGCTTCTGTAACCCAGAACTTCATTGCATCGATCATTGCTTTTACCAATTCCGGGTTATCAAAATCCAGTTCAATGATATCTTCCATGCCGGATGCAATTTTAAATGTTCCTGTTGCCGAATCTTTTTCAAAATACTCCGGGTTTGATTTTGTCCAAACATGGTCCCACCCTGTATGATTGGCCACCCAGTCAATGATCACTTTAAAACCCTGGTCATGTGCTGATTTTACCAGTCTTTTAAAATCATCCATGGTGCCAAATTCAGGATTAATGGAAGTATAATCAGCGGCTGCATAATAACTACCCAGTGTTCCTTTTTTATTCATTTGTGCAATGGGTGTAATGGGCATAAACCAAAGCGTTTTCACACCCATATCCTTTAACCTTGGCAGTTCCTTTTCAAAAGCATTAAATGTTCCTTCTTTAGTATATTGCCGCACATTCACTTCATAAATATTCGTTTGATAAATCCATTCCGGTGGTTGGTTAGTTTCATTCATTTCAGGTTGATTAAGATTTTGGTTTGAAGAGGTGGATTCATTGTTTACGCATCCTGCCATCAGGCAAATTGCACTCATACATAGAAAATTTCGAATCATTTTACTCGTTTTGGTGAAAATAATCACTTGCCATCATTTGGTGAAAATTATGTTAGTGTGATTATAATCAATACTACCGTTAATAATCAACCATTTTTATTGAGTAACTTGCAAACTCATTTTTTAGCAAGGTAAAAGCACATGAAAAGTTTTGATGTTCCAATTATTTATCGCAGCCCACTGATTTCCGCAATCAAAAAAAACCGGAAGAATGCCGATCGGATGAAGAAGGATTTTTCCGCTACCCTGCTGGATTTTGGTCCTATTCAAATATACCTGGCCCGCCATTTTGGTTTTTGTTATGGTGTGGAAAATGCAATTGAAATTGCTTTCAGAACCATTGATGAAAACCCCGGGAAACGAATATTTTTATTAAGTGAAATGATCCATAATCCGCATGTAAATAAAGATCTCCAGGATAGCGGGGTTCGCTTTTTACAGGATACATCAGGCAAGCAGATCATTCCATTTTCAGCATTAAATGCGGATGATATTGTATTGATACCGGCATTTGGAACAACGCTTGAAATTGAAAAACAATTGAATGAAACCGGAATTTCAACAGAAAAATATAATACAACCTGTCCCTTTGTTGAAAAAGTATGGAACCGGTCTGAAGCCATCGCACAAAAAAAATATACTATCATTATTCATGGTAAACCCAAACATGAAGAAACACGAGCTACATTTTCACATGCTTCCACCAATGCGCCTTCAGTGGTAGTAAAAGATATGCAACAGACCATTGAACTGGCTAAATATATTACAGGAGAAAAACCGGCTGCTCAATTTTACATTGAATTTCAAAACCAGTTTTCACCAGGTTTTAATGTTGAAAAAGATCTTCAACGAATTGGTGTTGTTAATCAAACAACGATGCTGGCCAGTGACACCCAGTCCATTTCGGATTATTTAAAACAAGTTATGATTGATCATTATGGACTTGAGCAGGATAATGTAGAAGACCGGTTTGCAGATACCAGGGATACATTGTGCTATGCCACCAATGATAATCAAACGGCCGTTATGGGAATGCTTGCGACGGATGCGGATTTTGCGATTGTAGTGGGTGGATATAATTCTTCCAACACATCTCACCTGGTTGAACTTTGTGAAGAAAAATTACCTACCTATTTTATCAGCAGCGAAGAAAAAATAATTTCTGACAAAGATATCATGCATTATAATTTTCACACCAAACAGGAATTATTAACAACCGATTTTTTACCTAAAAACAAAATAGCAAAAGTGCTGTTGACCAGTGGTGCATCTTGCCCTGATGCCTTGGTTGAAAATGTGATCCGCAAATTGATTTCTTTTTTCCCGGGAAGTAAAACGGCGGAAGAAATGATAAAGCAATTTGACAATGAAGCAATTTGACAATGAAGCAAATTGACAATTCGGCAATTGAAATGAAAAATCCCTTTACGATCTAACGTAAAGGGATTTTTTCAAACTTAAATTTTTTGACTTTTGACTTTTAAATTTTTACTTTTTAAACAGTCACTTCAGCCATTTGCTTATAAAGTAATTCATAATATTCTGTTGCCATGCGCTGACTTTCAAATTGGAAACGAACATCCCTCATACCATTTTTACTTACATGTCTCCAGGTGCTGTAATCATCATAATACAATGGCAAAATTTCCTTTTGTAAAATGTCGTATAACTGGTTAAGATCATAATCATCCTGTTCATGAACCGACATATTATGGTAATCTGCCTTAGGCACTACAAATCCATTATGCCCATGGTTAATAAATTCCGGTATCCATCCATCATCTGTTGAAAAATTCACCGCGCCATTCATGGTAGCTGTCATACCGCTTGTTCCGCTTGCTTCGCGTGGAACACGGGGATTATTCAACCAGCAATCAGCAGCCTGTTTTAATCTTTTGGATAATGTCAATTCATACCCAATCAATACAGCAACATTTTTATATTTTTTGCTGATATGTACAAGGCTGTTAAATTCACTGATAGCCGGGTAATCCACGGGGTACGGTTTACCGGCCCAGATAATTTGCACCGGGTAGCGACTATTGCTTAATAATTTTTCAAAACGTTCTTCATCACGTGTTATCAGGTCTGCTCTTTTGTAACCTGCAAACCGACGTGCCCAAACGATTGTAAAAACATTTGGATCAAATATTTTTCCCGTTTGATCCGCAACTATTTCAAATGCTCTTTTCTTTAAATATTTTTTTCGGTCGTCAAATGCCCAATCATCTCCTACCTCCATATACTTATACAATTGCTTATCGGCCCAGTAGCGCCAGTTCTGCGAATTGGTAATAGAAATGATCGGACAAATATTTTCATACTTGCTCCACATGGCTCTTGATACATGACCATGTAATTCAGAAACGCCATTGGCTAACCTGGCAAATCTTAATGCCGCCAGCGAATGATTGAACATGTCTTCATCATTACCTGTAAGCTTCTTTACTTCCTCAACACTCAGTCCACAGAAATAACTCATTTTATGGCAGAGATGAATATCGTGTTTTTCATTACCCGCTTCTTCAGGCGTATGTGTTGTAAAAACAAGCCTCTTTTTAACTTCGGCAAGTTTATGGTCATATTTCTTATACAGGTAAAATGCTGCTGATAATGCGTGGGCCTCATTCAAATGATAAACATCGGGCCTGTACCCGATTTCATCCATTAATTTGGCACCACCAACGCCCAACAAAATAAATTGCGCCACCTTGGTAGCTACATTGGCATCATATAATCGATGGGTAATTGTTTGGGAAACGTAATCGTTTTCAGGTGTATCTGTGCTTAGCAGGAAAAGTGGTGCCGTTTGAAAAGTTTCAGGATTCAGGTAATACACTTTGATCCATACCGGGTGCTCGTGAACGGTAATTTGAAATTTAATGCCTGTATCTTCTAAAAAGCTGTATTGCTTTTCCATCCAGCTAACCTGTAAAGTTTGATCCTGGTTGCGTGACTGATCATAGTAACCATATTTCCATAAGATGCCAATACCGATAAGATTTTGCTTTAACTCATAAGCACCTCTTAAATGAGAGCCAGCCAGGTATCCTAAACCGCCACTGTATGTTTTTAAGGGTTGATGAACGCCAAACTCCATGGAGAAGTAAGCTACTTTTTTGGCAAATTGATCGTTGGAAGGATAAGGGATTTTATAATTTTTAAAACTCATAAATGTGTTCGTTTTACACGTTGAAGGGCGCAATATAAATTTTATAACGGAAAATTGGGTGGTTTATGTATTTACAACCTGACAATATAAAAATAATAGTGGTATTACTTATGTAAAATCAATGGTTTATAACGATGAGGATTCATATATACCAAGTTTTTGTATTCCTGATCAATCAAAAATAAATCGCTATGCTGCCTTTTTAGGAACTGCTTTTTTCTTTTTGGGGTACGATCCATTAAAGCTGCATTTTAATCCCCGTTTGTTTCCACATCCCTCCAGTTCCTGGAGTGTTACTGAACTTTTAGAAAATACAAACTGCAGTACGCAGGGATCGCCCGGCTGTCGATAAACAGCTGTATTAGCAGAAGTAAATAATGCAAAACCCTTTATTTCTCCTGTACATTCACCTTTATTTTTTTCAAAATGAATAAAAAACTGGAATCGATCATCCCTGTTCGCATCCCTGATGGAGACGATATTGTTTTTATCTTTTACATAGTCGCCGGAATATTTATTTTCTGCCGCCAAAGTATCCAGCGGATTAACAAGTTCTACACTTCCATCTTCCATTGCTTCTGTCATGATCAATAAAAACTTTTTAGCTTCCTTATTATATACATAAACCTCCTTTCCTTCCTTCATATTTCTATCACTATCCCGTTTCAATATTGATTTATTGATGGTATACTTTGAATCGATCGTACTATTTTGCTGGGTACCTGAAGATTGATCTACCAATAATAATGGCATCGCTTCCAGGAACTGGTCATCGCCATTAAAAGCTGAAATAATAATAGCTCTTTTTTTATTCAGTACGGCTTTTGTCAGTACATAGATTTCATCTTCATCAACCGTAATTTTGCCCACCTGGTAAAGTTTAGGCGTTCCTTTGCCAAGGATGCGGGTTAGAATGCTGTCGGGTACAAACTGGGTAAATATTTTGTAAGTTATCAGTGTTGAATCATTATCCTTTTTAATCAATGTAGTATCCGCCACTGAATAGGGAAGATCAATTTCGGTGAAAGAAGTAATAAATTCTCCGGCCTCAAGGGGCTCATCGCCTGAGAGTGATTTTTTTTTCTCTTTACAACTTCCAAAGAAAAACAAAGCCGGTAAAATCAAAATCAGCAACCTGGTAAAATGCATAGAACTTTTTTATAGGAAAAATTGGACGCTCAATTTACAGTTTAAGTTTCATTGAGAACCATCAAATATTTTGATTAGATAAAATAAATTTTTAGATTTGTCTAAACTTTTATTTAGATAACATTGAATTATTCCATTAGTGAAGAAAATCATTTAAAGGCCATTTTTCACCTGCAGGCCGACAGCAACCTGGTTACAACCAATGCCCTTGCTTTGGAACTGAATACCAGCGCAGCTTCCGTTACGGACATGCTGAAAAAACTAAAACAGAAAAAACTGCTGCATTACCAGCCTTATCGTGGATTTAAGTTAAGTGTGGAAGGGAAAAAAGTGGCGCTGGATATTGTACGCAGGCACCGGCTTTGGGAATATTTTCTTTCAGAAAAATTAAAATTTACCTGGGATGAAGTGCATGAATTAGCCGAAGAACTTGAACATGTCAACAACAAAAAATTGACTGACCGGCTGGATGAATACCTGGGGCATCCAAAATTTGATCCACATGGGGATCCCATTCCGGACAGTACTGGTAAAATGACAGCCAGCCAATTGGTGGATCTTACAAAAATTACTGAAAACAAATCTGTAGAAGTTTGTAACGTAGGAAATCAATCTGCAGAAATTCTTGATTTATTAAAACATAATAAAATCCAGATAGGAACCCGGCTTGAAGTGAAACGAATTTTTCCTTTTGATCATTCTATGGAGATCAAGGTTAAATCATTTCCGGCCATTACGATCAGTGAGCAACTGGCAGAAAATATTTACGTAAAAATTATAAAATGATCCAGCAATTAGAAGAATTTTTAATGGGAATCGGGCCTGTCAAAGCCGCATTGCTTGCTACCCTTTTTACATGGTTTCTGACAGCTGCGGGAGCTTCCTTTGTTTTCTTTTTCAAAACCCTGAACCGCGGAGTTTTGGATCCTATGCTGGGATTTACAGGTGGTGTAATGGTTGCAGCGAGTTTTTGGTCTCTATTGAATCCTGCCATTGAAATCTCTGAAAGATTATACCCCGGTTTTAGCTGGATGCCTGCAGCTGTAGGTTTTTTCCTTGGAGCCATGTTTATTTTTTTCCTGGATAAAGTAACACCTCACCTTCACCTCAATTTTGGTTTAAGTGAAACAGAAGGTATTAAAACAAAACTACACCGCACTACCCTGCTTATTTTGGCTATCACTTTACATAATATCCCGGAAGGTCTTGCTGTTGGAGTATTGTTTGGTGCGGCCGCACTCGGAATGGAAGATGCTTCCATATCAGCTGCCATTGCATTAGCTATTGGTATAGGCATTCAAAATTTTCCGGAAGGTATAGCTGTCGCCATGCCATTGCGCCGGCACGGAGTTACCCGTTTTAAAAGTTTTTGGTATGGACAATTGTCAGCCATCGTAGAACCTGTGGCCGGTGTACTAGGTGCACTTGCGGTAATTTATATGGAACCCGTATTACCATTTGCGCTTGCTTTTGCAGCCGGCGCTATGATATTTGTTGTTGTGGAAGAAGTAATTCCGGAAACACAAAGAGATAAATATACTGACCGGTCCACGCTAGGATTTATTGGCGGGTTCCTGGTCATGATGATTCTTGACGTTGCGTTGGGCTAAATCAATATCTGCGTTTTTGGGTGTTCTGAGCAAATGTTTAAACCTGCTGAAAGTTTCTGGTTTTATATTTAAATAAGAAGCTAAATATTTTTGTGGTACGCGTTGTAATAATTCGGGATTCTTTTTTACAAAATTGATAAATCTTTCCCGGGGAGTCATTTTTACCATTTGCAATTGCCACTTATCTTTCAATAAAAAATTGTGAATGA
>CAMPGG010000052.1 GCA_946885335.1 uncultured Chitinophagaceae bacterium | reverse complement strand
TATATTGGTGATGTAAACCAGGGGTTTTCCGGTTTGCAGCAAAAGCATGGTGAATACCGCGTTTTTGATACAGGTATTCGCGAACTGACCATCATGGGGCAGGGCATTGGTCTTGCCTTACGCGGCCTGCGACCCATTGCAGAAATCCAGTATCTTGATTACTTACTTTATGGTTTGCAACCATTGAGTGATGATGTAGCCACATTGCATTTCAGAACCAAGGGTCAGCAAAGTTGCCCGGTCATAATCAGGACCAGGGGCCACCGGCTCGAAGGTATCTGGCATAGCGGATCCCCAATGGGTATGGTGATCAATGCGCTTCGTGGAATGTATGTTTGTGTACCCCGGAATATGACGCAGGCTGCAGGTATGTACAATACTTTATTAAAATCAAATGATCCCGCAATAGTAATTGAATGTTTAAATGGTTACCGGTTAAAAGAAAGTTTACCAGATAATCTTTTATCCATGACGGTTCCGCTGGGTGTCCCCGAAGTTTTAAAAACAGGAGATGATATAACCATTGTTTCCTACGGATCTACTTTACGCATCATTGATGAAGCGGTTACCACTCTTGAAAATGAAGGCATCAGTTGCGAGGTGATCGATGTACAAACACTTTTACCATTCGATATCCATCATGTCATTTTATCATCACTCAAAAAAACCAGCCGTATTGTTTTTGTTGATGAAGATGTACCCGGTGGCGCAGCTGCTTATATGTTTAATAAAGTAATGGAAGAACAAGGTGGTTATCGTTATTTGGATGTTGCTCCCCGAACCATTACAGCAAAAGCACATCGGCCTTCCTATGGAAGCGATGGTGATTATTTCAGCAAACCCAATGCGCAGCAAATTGAAACAGTTATAAAAGAAATGATGGCGGAATAATATTCATTGAATGGATACAGGCTTTCTTGAAATCATCGATATTCTGGGAACATTTTCATTTGCCGTTTCGGGTGCTTTCTTTGCTATGGAAAAAAGGCTGGATCCGTTTGGTGTGCTGATTATTGCATTTGTAACAGCTATCGGTGGTGGTACGCTACGAGATTTGTTGATCGGTGATCTGCCGGTGGCCTGGTTAACTAATGAAATTATTACCATAGTTATTTTTGTTGCTGCCATAGGAACCATGTTGTTTGATAACATTATTAAAAAATTTAACCGCACATTATTTTTGTTCGATGCGCTGGGCCTGGGTTTGTTTACTTTGGTTGGTATTGAAAAAGGAATTCAACTCGATTTAAGTATAGGAATTTGTGTTGCATTGGGAACCATCACGGCAAGTTTTGGAGGCGTATTGAGAGATGTTTTGTTGAACCAGGTCCCGCTTATTTTCCGAAAAGAGATATATGCTTCTGCGAGCATCATTGGAGGTTTATTTTATTTTCTTTTGATCCACTTTAATATCCCATTTGATTTAGGAAAGATAATTTGTATTTTACTCATCGTAACAATTCGCATCATCGCGGTCAGGTATAAACTGGCTTTACCCCAGTTTAAAAAAAATAACATGGAATAAGCCATATTCAAAAATGGGTATTCAAACCGCGTTGAGCAATGACAAATTATTAATGACCAAAATCAAAATAAAATAAACACATGAAATTTTCCATGTACCAGGTTGATGCATTTGCCGATAAATTGTTTACTGGCAATCCTGCAGCAGTAATTCCGCTTAAAAAATGGATCGATGATGGTTTAATGCAAAAAATTGCCATGGAAAATAACCTGGCAGAAACTGTTTTCTTTGTTCAGCGAAAAGATAAAGATTATGATATCCGCTGGTTTACACCGGCAGCGGAAATTAATTTATGTGGTCACGCAACACTGGCATCTGCATATGTACTTTTCCAGGAGCTGAAAGTGAAACAAAACAAAATTGTATTTCATTCCAAAAGCGGACCCCTTACAGTTACAAAAAATAAAAAAGTAAAAGGTGAGGGGTTCAGTGCCAGGCTCGATTTTCCTTCCTGGAAACCGGAAAGAATCAGCGATTATCCCGCTGGTTTAGAGGAGGCTTTAGGTGTAAAAGAAATTATTGGCGTTTATAAAAACCGGGACCTCTTAATTGAACTGAATTCGGAAGAGGATGTTTTAAATGCTAACCCCGATTTAACAACACTAAAAAAGATGAATGAAAAATTCATTATAACAGCGCCGGGTAATGAGGTAGATTTTGTTTCCCGCTTTTTTGCACCTGCCATTGGTGTTGATGAAGACCCGGTTACCGGTTCCGCACATGCGCAATTGATTCCTTTCTGGAGCGAAAAACTGGCCAAAGTAAAAATGACCGCCCGTCAGCTTTCTGCCAGGGGTGGAAGATTAGACTGCGAACAACACGGAAAAAGAGTTTTTATTGGAGGAGGTTGCGTGTTCTTTTTTAAAACTGAATTTGTAATCAGGAAAAAAGACTGGGTTTAATTATTCCAAAAAGCGGTTTCTCACATCAGGCGAAGGAATCATACACTGCGATTTTTTTCCAAACCATTTATAACGGTTGTCAGAAATAAATTCATAAACTGCATCGCGGATAAATGCAGGCACAATCCAAAAGATCTGTGTCCATTTCCAATACCAAGGTAGCTGGTTATAAACTTTTAATGCTGCAGTTGATTTCTTAAAAGCAATGCCGTCTTTTATGAAAACAAATGATTTAGTATAACCCGGCTCAAATCCATGTTGCGTTAAAATTTTTTTACCCATTTCCGATTGCATAGCGGAAAATCGCAACACTTTCTTTTTATCCTGGCTAATCAGAAAATTTACGATTCCATTGCAAAAATTGCATACACCATCAAATAAAACGATTGGGTGATCTTTTTCCATTAAATAAAAACCCCGGCAAAGCCAGGGTAAATTTTATTGTAAATTATGAAACACTTTTTGAACATCATCATCCTGTTCCAATTTGTCAACCAGTTTAAAAACATCTTCAGCCTGGTCTTCGGGTAAGGAAACCGTTGTTGTTGGAACCCATTCCAGTTCCGCACTAATCGGGTTAATGCCTTTTTCTTCCAATGCATTTTGCATATTTCCAAAATCAGTAAATCCACATCTCACCACTAAAACTTCTTCACCATTTTCTCCTGTTCCTTCGCCTAATTCTTCAAGACCAAAATCAATTAATTCCAATTCAAGATCTTCACTGTTTAAACCCTGTGGATTTAACCGGAATGCACCCATCTTTTTAAATTGAAAACTTACACTGTTACTGTTACCCAACGTTCCACCACCTTTATTAAAAATAGATTTCACATTCGCCACGGTTCTTACATGATTGTCTGTTGCCGTTTCAACCAATATGGCTACACCATGCGGTCCGTAACCTTCATAAAGGATCTCATCATAGTTTTCCATTTCCTTACCCAACGCTCTTTTGATGGCAGCTTCCACACGGTCCTTTGGCATATTCACTGCCTTGGCATTCTGCATACAACGGCGAAGCGCAGGGTTGGTTGCAGGTTCTGGTCCGCCAGATTTTACTGCAATAGCAATTTCTTTTCCAATCCTGGTAAACTGTTTTGCCATCCGGTCCCAGCGGGCAAACATGGTTGATTTACGAACCTCAAATATTCTTCCCATAATCTCTGCTTATTTCAATTTATTTATTTTAATACCAGCTTAGCCGCCTTGTTCAGCATCCTTGCGTCGCAATCCTTTCATCTTTCTTTTATCTATTGATCAATAGCGGCGTGCAAATTTAATGCAATGATGATAAATGAAAAACCGCCTTTTGAAAGGCGGCTTAACAATGATCTTAATTATATCAATGGTGGAATGTCTTCCGGAATTTCATGCCGGTCTTGTGGCGGATACTTGCCCGGGTTTCTCAGTTTGCTGTTATTCTTTCCATAGAAAAAATAAATAGCAATACCTATAGCCAGCCAGATCGCTAAACGGAACCAGCTTTCCATGGGCAAAGCATACATCAGGTAAACACAAACAAGTATACCCATTATTGGTACAAATGGTACCAATGGCGTTCTGAATGCTCTTGGCAGATCAGGCATTTTTTTACGCATGATCATCACGCCGATGCAAACCAATACAAAGGCGAAAAGGGTTCCAATACTTACCATATGTCCCAGGTCAGAGATGGGAACAAATCCGGCAAATATGCTGACAAAGACCATGAAGAACATGTTTGTTTTAAATGGTGTTCTGAATTTTGAATGGATCTGTCCAAAAAACTTTGGCAATAATCCATCTTTGCTCATTGAATAAAATACCCGGCTTTGGCCAAGTAACATCACCAGCATAACAGAAGTGTATCCGGCTAAAATGGCAATGATCAAACCCGTTTGTAAAAAGTCATAACCTGTTGTGGCAAATGCAGTGGCGGCTGGTTTAGCATCCCCGGCAAACTCTTTATAATTTAATAAGCCTGTCATTACATGGGCAAACAAAACATATAGAATTGTACAAATCAATAACGAACCCAATATACCGATAGGCATTCCTTTCTTTGGATTTTTGGCTTCCTGTGCAGCTGTTGATACAGCATCAAATCCGATAAAGGCAAAGAAAACAACGGCAGCACCGGTAGCTATACCTGTCCATCCAAAGTTTTCAAACTTACCCGTATTTGCAGGAATATATGGATCATAATTAGCAGGATCAATATGTTGCCAACCCAAAATGATAAACATAATTACAACAAGGATCTTTAAAACAACCAATACATTATTTATCCTGGATGATTCCTGTGTACCCCTGATCAAAATTGCGGATAGTATTAAAACAATGGCAATGGCAGGCAGGTTTAATATGCCGCCTGTGTAAATAGTGCCATCGCTAAGCGTTACCGATTCCCATGGTGAACTGACTAATGCTTTGGGTAAATGGATATTAAAACTGGCCAGTAATTCCAATAAATATCTTGACCAGCTAACAGCAACCGTTGCCGCACCTACAGCATATTCAAGCACAAGGTCCCAGCCAATGATCCAGGCAATGAATTCGCCCATGGTTGCATAAGAATAAGTATAGGCACTACCTGCAACAGGTATCATTGATGCAAATTCTGCATAACATAAACCAGCAAATGCACATCCAACTGCGGCCAATATAAAAGAAAGCGTAACGGCAGGCCCGGCATTTTCCGCAGCAGCAATACCAGTTAAGGAAAATAAACCGGCACCGATGATTGCTCCAACGCCTAATGCTACCAATGCTCCTGAACCTAATGTTCTCTTTAATGTATGGCTTCCACTTTCCTGTGCTTCATGCATCAGCACATTCATTGGTTTTCTAATAAACAATTTCATTGAAGGTCTTGGTTTTAACTTTTATGAAATGGTAGTTTCAGATAACGTGGAAACAGGTTTCTTTTTATTTGAGTTTTTTATTGCAGCCAGGTATTTGTTTAGTTCTTCTTTTACTTTGGGAAACAGGAAGAATAAACCTATCATATTTGGAAATACCATGGCAAGGATCATGGCATCTGAAAATTGAATCACTGCGCCTAATGTTGCTGAAGCGCCAATGACTACAAAGGCTAAAAATAAAAGTTTGTAACTAAGATCTGCTGCTTTGCTGCGACCGAATAAAAATTTCCAGGCCTGTAATCCATAGTAAGACCAGGAGATCATGGTTGAAAAAGCAAATAAAATAACAGCAATCGTCAATACATAGGAGAAGTGTGGAATCACATCGTTATAAGCTGCAGAAGTAAGATCAACACCACCAATACGTTCACCCGTTGCTTTTATTAAAACGGAACTTGAATTCATGTCGCTGTAATCAAACAAACCATCCATATTAAATAATACAATTACCAGCGCCGTCATTGTGCAGATAACTACCGTGTCAATAAAGGGTTCCAGTAATGAAACGATACCTTCTGATGCGGGATAACGTGTACGCACAGCCGAATGCGCAATAGCTGCAGATCCTGCGCCTGCTTCATTGGAAAACACAGCTCTTCTAAAGCCCTGTATCATCACCCCAAAAAATCCACCTAAACCTGCGGCTGGCGTAAACGCCTGGTCAATGATCAATCCAAATGCTGCACCTATCTGGTTAAAATGAGCAAAGATGATGATAAGTGATGCCAGAATATAAATACCGGCCATAAAAGGAACGATCTTTTCAGTAACCTGTGCAATTCTTTTTATGCCACCGATAATAACTAATCCAACAATTATTGCAAGAACTAAACCTATATAAAATCCTGCAGAAGTATTTTCAATGCCGGTCATACTGATGATCTGTGCACTTGCCTGGTTCGATTGAAATGCATTACCGCCACCAAAAGATCCACCAATACAAAGCATAGCAAATAAAATAGCTAAAGGTTTACCTAAAAAGGATGCTTTGGTACCTTTCAATCCTTTGCTTAAATAATACATGGGTCCGCCATACACTGTTCCATTGGCATCTACATCCCGGTATTTTACACCTAATGTACATTCAACAAATTTTGTTGACATGCCAATCAATCCGCAAATGATCATCCAGAATGTGGCACCCGGTCCGCCTAATGCAATAGCAACAGCCACTCCGGCTATATTTCCCAATCCTACTGTTCCTGAAACAGCGGTAGCTAATGCCTGGAAATGACTCACTTCTCCATGAGAGGATTCATCTTTGATAGTATCCGGAATATCTCCTTCGTCAGAAACATTTGCTTGTTCGGGTTTTAAGGGTGGATGCCGCTCATCAAGGTGATCATACTTACCCCTTACCACACGGATAGCAAGTGGGAATAAACGTATATTGATAAACGTGAAATATAAAGTAAAGAATAAGGCACCTGCCACTAATAATATAACTACAATCGGAACAGAAATGGTATCAGTAAATTGAATGGGGTAGAAGACAACACTCTCGAACCAGTTAGCTATTGGTGCAAACCATTCATTAACTCTTTCATCCAATCCTTTTTTTGTTTCGGATTGTTCCTGTGCAAATATGAGCGATGGTAAAAATAGTACGGGAAGCAGGAAACTGAACTTCAATAAGTTTTTTTTCATGTACAGCGTTGGTTTTTACATTCTTTGAATGTGCGTGTAATCAGATAGTTATTTAAAAACAGGTCGTAAAGTAAATAATAATTTAATTGAGCAGGCGAAAACTTTTATACAATTGTGTTGGTTAACATTATTTTCTGAACGGCTGAAACCGTTGGCAAAAGTTATTTAACACACAGATTTTATAACTTTTGTACTATTTTGCTGCCCGTTCATACCCAGCAGGCAAACTAAGAATCACACAAAACTTACCATATATGAAGAAAATTCCCCTGTTTGTAAAAATTTTTATTGGCATCATTGGCGGTGTTTTATTTGCATTAGTGTTATTACAAATTGATGGGGGAAAACAATTCATCCAGGATTGGATCAAACCTTTCGGAACCATTTTTATAAACCTGCTAAAGCTGATTGCCGTACCGCTTATTCTTGCTTCATTGATTAAAGGAATCAGCGATCTCAAAGATATTTCCAAGTTGAGCAAAATGGGTTTTCGAACCATTGGCTTTTATCTTTTCACAACATTTTTTGCAGTGAGCCTTGGGTTGGTAGTTGTTAATTTAATCAAACCAGGAAGTTCAATAAGCGAAGAAACGCGGACTGAATTATTGGCTGACTATAGTGCAAATGCATCTCAAACGCAAGCCCAGGCAACTACGCAAAAGTCAAGAGGGCCATTATCTTTTATTGAAGATATTGTTCCGGAAAATATTGTAAATGCTGCTACTGTTAACAGCAATATGTTGCAGGTAATATTCTTTGCGCTTTTTTTAGGGATTGCTATGATCCTTTTACCAGAAACGACAACCAAACCATTTAAAGATTTCTTCGACAGTTTTAATGAGATCATTTTAAAAATGATCGACCTGATTATGTTAGGAGCTCCATATGGTGTATTTGCTTTAATGGCATCACTGGTTGCTGATTCACCCAGCATTGAATTGTTCCAGGCTTTATTATGGTATGGTTTAAGTGTTATTATAGGCCTGGCATGCCTTATTTTTATTTTTTATCCTACATTATTATATTTATTCACTGGCCGCAACCCGGCTAAATTTCTGAAGCAAATATTGCCTGCGCAACTGCTTGCATTTTCTACCAGTTCCAGTGCGGCCACCTTACCCGTAACAATGGAAGTTGTTGAAAATAATGTAGGTGTTGATAATGAAGTTACCAGCTTTGTACTACCCATCGGTGCAACCATTAATATGGATGGTACCGCATTGTACCAATCGGTTGCTGCTGTTTTTATTGCACAGGCTTTCGGAATGGAACTCAGTCTGGCAGCACAATTAGGTATCATACTAACAGCAACTCTTGCATCTATCGGTTCTGCCGCAGTGCCTGGTGCCGGTATGGTTATGCTGGTGATTGTAATGGCGCAGGCTGGCATTCCGGAAGCCGGACTCGCTTTGATATTTGCTGTTGACAGACCTTTGGATATGTTCAGAACGATGGTGAATGTTACCAGCGACAGTACGGTTGCAACCATCATTGCAAAAGGTTTGGGTAAATTGGAAACCCCGGTAGTGAATGCTTAGTTTTAATATTAATTGATTGTCGAAGCCGAAAAAAATTTATGGAAGATAAAGGAGGTTTTATTCAGCAGTTTATTGAATGGATCATTCAAAATGGTGGGTTATATGTTTTGTTGTTTGTAGTATTTGCTGAAACCGGTTTGTTTGTTGGCTTCTTTTTACCTGGCGATTCTTTATTATTTGCAGCAGGAATTTATATTGAAGATTTATCAAAAGAATTTTTCGACATACACTATTCATTTGTTTTAGTATTGGTTATTCTTGCTTCTGTGCTGGGAAATATTGTTGGTTATTGGTTTGGGAATAAAACAGGTCCATTGTTATTTGAGCGCAGGGAAACCTGGATTTTTAAACCAAAATACCTGGTGAGGGCAAAAAATTTTTATGATAAATATGGAAAGGCAACCATTTTCCTCGCCAAGTTTCTCCCGATGATCCGCACATTTGCTCCAATCGTTGCAGGCATTGTCAACATGCCAAAAGCTACTTTTCTTTTTTATAACATTACCGGGAGTATTGCCTGGGTTTGTTCTATGATGTTGGGCGGGTATTTTCTCCAAACCTGGGCGGAGAAAGAGTTTGGCATCAGTTTAAAAGATCATATAGAAGCCATAACTGTATTTATTGTTTTGGTCACCACTTTGCCCGTATTATATAAAATATTTTTTGGTAAGAAATCAGTAGTGCATGCAGATGAAGAAAATGATAATTCAGTAAGTTAACATGGAGCAACAAAAATCTACTTCTGTTTTTAGCATTGTAGTATTAGTCGCCGCCTTAGGTTACTTCGTTGATATTTACGATCTGCTGCTCTTCAGCATAATCAGGGTGCCCAGTTTGCAATCCATGGGGCTTAGTAAAGAGCAGATAACAATAGAAGGTGAAAGTATTATCAGCTGGCAAATGGCTGGTTTATTATTGGGTGGAATTATTTGGGGTATCATGGGTGATAAGCGGGGACGTTTAAGCGTTTTATTCGGATCCATTCTATTATACTCGCTGGCCAATATTGCAAATGGTTTTGTAGAAACGGTTGATCAATACCGTTATATCCGTTTCATTGCAGGACTTGGACTTGCAGGCGAATTAGGGGCTGGAATTACATTAGTATCAGAACTAACATCAAAAGAAAAAAGAGGCATAGCCACTTCATTGGTAGCTGGCATTGGTTTAACGGGAGCGGTCTTCGCATTTATTATCAAAGAAAATTTTGACTGGCGCACCTGTTATTTTATTGGTGGAGGAATGGGATTGATCTTATTGGTTTTACGCGTTTCTGTTTTTGAATCAGGCATGTTTAACCAGCTAAAACAACTGGATGTTAAACGTGGACATTTCCTCATGTTATTTAATAATGCCGAACGGTTCAAAAGATATTTATTAAGTATTCTCATTGGTTTACCAACCTGGTTTGTAATAGGTGTATTGGTAACTTTTTCAGGTGAGTTTGGAGAAGCGATGAATATTGATGATGAAATAGATCCGGGTAAAGCAATTATGTATGCTTATGTAGGCATTTCTATTGGTGATATTGCAGTGGGTCTCATCAGTCAGTGGCTGAGAAGCAGGAAAAAAGCTTTATATCTTTTTTATGGGATCACGACTATTTTCATGATCCTGTTTTTTACAGTACAATGGAATGGAACTGCCGAAGGAATGTATTGGATTTGTGCCGGGCTGGGTTTTGGAACAGGGTTCTGGGCCATATTTGTTACTATGGGGGCAGAGCAATTTGGCACCAACCTGCGTGCCACAGCAGCTACTACTATTCCCAATATGGTCCGTGGAATGTTAACCGTGCTTATACTGCCTTTATTTAAAGGTTTAAGAGGATTTACAGATTATTATACCGGCGGATGGATGGCTGCAATCATCATCATGATCATAACAATCATTGCAGCAAAATATACCCGCGAAACATTTGGGAAAGATTTGAATTTTATTGAGAAATAAACAAATCAGAAGTGGAAAATCATATCAGTAAGCGAATGAAATTTTTAATTATCCGGTTTTCTTCCATTGGCGATATTGTTTTAACAACCCCGGTCATCCGTTGTTTAAAACAACAAGTTGCGGATGCCGAAGTGCATATACTGGTTAAAGAATCATTCCGGTCTGTTGTTTCAAACAATCCATATATTGACAAGGTGCAGGTACTGGCACATAGCTGGGAACTGATGATCCATGAATTACAGTTAGAAGATTATGACTATGTTATTGACTTGCATAATAACATCAGAACATTACGCGTAAAAAAAGCACTTGGAAAACCGGCCAAATCTTTTAATAAATTAAACCTGCAAAAATACATTTACACAAACCTGAAATGGAACCTGATGCCTGATAAACATATTGTTGACAGGTATATGGAAACGGTAAATTCATTCAATGTAAAAAATGACGGTGCCGGTTTGGATTATTTCATTTCTCCTGAAGAAGAAGTAAAGCATCATGATATTCCGGCTTCCCATCATGCAGGATATATTGCCATTGTGATTGGTGCTGCGCATAACACCAAAAAATACCCGGTACACAAACTGCAATCCTTATGCGAAAAAATTGATCACCCCATTATTTTGCTTGGCGGAAAAGAAGACATGAAAGAAGGAGAAGCAATCAGTGTTTCTGATCCTGTGAAGGTCTATAATGCCTGTGGCAAATTTAGTTTAAATGAAAGCGCCGACCTGGTGCGCAAATCAAAATTGGTTGTTACCAATGATACAGGTTTAATGCATATTGCTGCGGCTTTTAAAAAACCTGTGATTTCTTTGTGGGGTAATACGGTTCCATCTTTTGGTATGTATCCTTATTATGGAGAAAATTTTTTAAAACATCAGCCACAACTGCCTTATGATATATTACAGGTCAATAAACTTTGGTGCAGGCCATGCTCCAAAATTGGTTATGATAAATGTCCGCGAGGCCATTTTAAATGTATGGAGAAAATTGAAATTAGTTATGTATTGCAGTGCATACAAAACAGGTTAATAAAAAAAGCCGGTATATAACCGGCTTGAATGTTTTAGGTCAATCCCCGGGGTTTAGTATAGCTTATATTATTTTCCCCAGGTTAGTGCAAGAATCACAATAATGGCAATAAAGACAAAAGCAAGAAAAAGCGTGCCTTGCACTTTTTCGTCTTGAAAAATTGAGTTGAATTTTTTCATAACCTGATTTTTAAGGGTTCAAAAATGATTAAATACAGGTTTTCAAAGGAGAACTTAAATTTTCATCAGGTATTTCGGAGGAGTGGTTTCTTCAATATTTTGTTAAAGATAAGATATGATTTCCGTAATCAAAAGCACTTCATTGACTATTTTAATTTTTGATATATGAAAATATTTAAATCAATAACTTTTTTAAATATGTAATAATAGAACGGTAAATTAATTTCCTTCTATCCACTGGCTTAACTCTAACCACCGCATTTCTTTATCATCCAGTAATTTGCTAATAATCGCTATTCTGCCAGCATATTCTTCCAAAACTTTGTAATCGGTTTCCCCATTATTTAGCTTGATGGTTATTTCTTTTTTCTCAGCTTCTAAGTCTTCAATCTCTTTAGCTAATTTTTCAAACTCATGCTTCTCCTTAAAACTTAGTTTTCTCTTTTCCTTAGGTTCATTATTTGTAACTGGAGGGGCAGTTTCTTTCTTAATTTCCGGCGGCTTAGCGTTCGCCAACAATTCCTGGTCTTTGAGCCATATCCTGTATTGACTATAATTCCCGGGATAATCCTTAATTTCTCCTTCACCTTCAAAAACAAATAAGTGATCAACCAGCCGGTCCATAAAATAGCGGTCGTGGCTCACTATAAGTAAACATCCCTGGAACTCCATCAGGAAATTTTCCAATACACCAAGGGTGGGTAAGTCCAGGTCATTGGTAGGTTCATCAAGTATTAAAAAATTGGGATTGCGAAAAAGAATAGATAATAAATGAAGTCTTCTTTTTTCCCCACCGCTCAAACTGGATAAGTAAGTGTATTGTTGCTCAGGAGGAAACAGAAAAAGACTCAGGAATTGGGAAGCACTTAGTGACCCTCCATTGGCAAGCGGAAAATTTTCTGCAATGTTTTTTACAAATTCAATGACTCTTACATTCTCTTTGATCTCCAGGCCGGATTGGGAATAATTGCCGAAAACAACGGTATCACCAATATTTATTTTTCCACTGTCTGCGGTTTCCAATCCTTGTAAAATGTTTAGAAAAGTTGATTTACCGGTTCCATTTTTGCCAACAACGCCAATGCGATCACCCTTTTTGAAAGTGTAATCAAAACCTTTCAAAATGGTCTTATCGCCATAACTTTTATAGATCTTTTTAAGTTCTACGATCTTGCCTCCAAGCCTGGTCATTTTGGTTTGCAATTCCATTTGTGCATCTGCTAATTGCTGGCTGGCCTTTTTTTGTATTTCATAAAAATTATCCTGCCGGCTTTTGCTTTTTGTTGTCCTGGCTTTTGGTTGTTTACGCATCCATTCCAGTTCTTTGCGATAAGTATTTCTTGCCTTATCTATACTGGCTGATTCGCTTTCAATACGGGCTGCTTTTTTTTCAAGATAGTTTTCATAATCACCCTTATATACATATAGTTGGCTGCCGTCTAGTTCCCAAATTTCATTGGTCACAGCATTCAGGAAATAACGGTCATGCGTAACCAGTAATAAGGTGATATTTTCTTTATTCAGGTAATGTTCCAGCCATTCCACCATTTCTACATCCAGGTGGTTGGTAGGTTCATCCATGATCAACAATACATGCTTATGTTCAAAACCAATATCAATAAGTGTTTTGGCTAATGCCACTCTTTTACGCTGGCCACCGCTAAGGGTCCCGGTTTTTTGTTGCAGGTGGTGAATATTTAATTTGCCTAAAACCTGTTTTACTTTATGATCAAAATCCCAGGCATCCAATTCATCCATTTTTACAATGGCATCACCAATTTTTGCGGCATCGCCTTCTTCTTCAGCCGTTTCATAAGCGGCAATAGCCATGATTACCGGGTGGTTATGGGTGAATATATTATCCAATATTGATTTTTCATCATTGAACACGGGCTCCTGTTCAAACAATGCAATTGTAACATCTTTGTTGATCCATATTTTGCCTTCATCAGCCGTTTCTTTACCAGCTAATATTTTTAAAAGGGTTGATTTTCCAGAACCATTTCTGGCCACCAGCGCTATTTTATCGCCTTCTTCAATATGAAATGAAATGGATTGGAACAGGGGTTTTATACCAAAGCTTTTACCTGCTTCTTCTACCGATACATAATGCATGCTGCAAAGATAATTTACTTGTTGTACAAGGGGTTAAGTCAAAAAAAACCCGGAATAACTTCCGGGTTCTGTCAGTGAATATTTAAAGATCTTTTTTATCAGATCAATTTTACATTTACTGCGTTCATGCCTTTTTTGCCGTTTTGTAAATCAAATTCTACTTTATCGTTTTCTTTGATTTCATCAATCAGACCACTAACGTGTACAAAGGTTTCTTTGTCTGAATCGTCATGTTTGATAAATCCGAATCCTTTTTCACTGTTGAAAAACTTAACGGTTCCTTGATTTTTGTTGTCCATTTTTTATTATTTGGTATTAAATTGCTTGCGAAGGTAAGCGTATTTTGCCAGCCATCCTATTTATTGTCCTTAGGATTCCATTAACAGGTTCCTCTCGAATTAAAACTTATTGGCGATTAATAAGTTAAATCTTATTTGGCATTTATTTTATTGTTGAATTAAACAAGGAATTATTAACTTTAATATATAGAACTTCTTAGCTTATATTTTATTTAATTAGTTCATTTTCCTCCAATCCAAAAACCCGCTCGAAACTGTTTCCTCAAGCTACACCCGTTTTGGTTAAAACCTGAATAGTACTGCAATAATCAGAATATGCCATTGTTATAATGATGGCAGAATTTTTATGTTTCTCAAGGCAATCTTATACTTAATATAAAAAAGGAGGTCATTATGCCAACCAACAATTTACCGGGCCAGGAAAGTAATAAATCCAGGAGGGGATTTGCTTCTATGGATCCTGAGAAAAAAAGAGAAATTGCCAGCAAAGGAGGAAAAGCTGCTCATGCTTCTGGAAATGCGCATGAATTTACATCAGAAGAGGCCAGGGAAGCAGGACGTAAAGGTGGCCAGGCAAAAGGAAGTCGCCGCCAAAACACCAGTTCCCAGCGGGCTGAACCTGGAAATTTTCGGCAAGAAGAATAATAGACATCGTTAATCAGAACACCAATTTATTCTTTGAGCAAAATTATTTAAAGCAATTATTGTTTCCACAATCATGCTTTCTGAACAAGGAAATGTTTTTACAACCGGGCCAGGGAGTCAATAGTTTCGAATTTAATATCGAAAAATTGGCACTTTGTCCCGGTTTCTTTTTTATAATATAGTCTTCATTTTTAGTCTTAGGGATCCTGGAGTAAATTACAAATTACTCCCCTTGTCTAGGCATTCTTTCAAAAACATTATTATTTAACTGCTTAATGT
>CAMPGG010000051.1 GCA_946885335.1 uncultured Chitinophagaceae bacterium | reverse complement strand
AATCCTTTCAATGCAAATCAAAAAAGCATTCTAATTAGAATGCTTTTAAAATATATTCAACAAATTTTTATTTAGTTGTTTGTTCCTGCTTTTTTTCTTTTCTAAAAAGCATCACATAACCGCAAAGATCTTTTTTCTTCTTTTTATTTACCTGTACAGGCTTCATCATGTGAAATTCTGTTTGCCTGGGTATGTAAGAATAATTGATGATGTTACCATCAACATCACCCCATTGTTTTTTTTGATAAACAACCATCTTTTCATCAAAATCATACATTCTTACTTCATAGAGTTTGCTGGTGTATTCACCAATAAAAACAAACTCATACCAACTGCCCTGGGTAAGTTGCATTACAACCGGCATTTCGTATTCACTTTCCATGCTGATGGATGCTTCACGTAATAACGAAAATCCTTTTTGGGTGTAAAGACTTTTAAGGCTGTCTACCTGGTTATCAATAAATGGATTACTGCACGATTGCTGCCGGATTACTGACTGTGAAAATACCGATGTTGCAGCAGTGAAAAAAATGGTAAGAATGAGTAGGGCGCTTTTCATAATTGGGTATATACGGTATTGGATTAACGAGATAAATATAGACACAATTATGGGCTGGTGAAAGTTAATTAGCGATTTTTTTTGCAATTAAGTATATTTTCTTAGGGCTAATACTTAGCAAATAAATGACCTGTTTTAGTAGATGAAATGTTAAGTTCCGCTGTAACCCAATAGCAGCAAATCATGTAATAATTAATGATTATTTGAATCGGATCACCGTGAATTTACAAGTCCTTTACCAGGTAAATTGCATTAGCCTGCTGCGTAGCAGTTACTACCAAATCATTGATGCAAACGTGTGAAGGTAATGTTGTGCAGTAGTAAATAATATCTGCAACGTCTTCTGCGCTCAATGGTTTGTAACCTTCATAAACATTTTTTGCAGTTTCTTCATCACCCTTAAAACGAACCATTGAAAATTCGGTTTCCGCTGCTCCCGGATGTATGGCGGTAACTTTAATATTATGTCTCAGCAGGTCTATTCTCATTCCCTTACTGATAGAATCAACTGCGGCTTTTGTTGCGCAATAAACGTTGCCTTTTTCATACACATCTTTAGCTGCAGTTGATCCGATATTTATGATATGGCCTTGCTTGTGCGGTATCATGAACGGAAGTGCAGCCTTTGTTACATAAAGCAATCCTTTCAGGTTAGTATCGATCATGGTTTCCCAGTCCGCCAGTTCTGCTTCATCTGAATAATGACGGCCCAAGGCCAGTCCTGCATTATTTACGACCACATCAATTTTCTGCCATTCAGAAGGTAAAGATTTAAATGCGTCAAAGACTTCTTTTTGCACTTGCACATCAAAAGGCAAATTGTAAACCTCTGTATTATATTTTTTCTCCAGCGATTCTTTTAATTGTTTTAACCGGTCAGTTCTTCTTCCATTTAATATTAGCTTGTAACCTTTAGCTGCAAATTTTTCTGCAGTTGCTTTTCCAAAACCGGCAGTTGCTCCACTTATGAATATGATCTTTGACATGAAGAATTTTTAATTTTTATACAGATATTTATTCACAGGGATGAGTAGCCGATTTAGTGATCTATAACGTCAACGGATAAGTGTAACTATTCCTTTTTTAAAGAATGGCCTGTCAAGGTAATCCGTTCCCTGTACAATCCAGACAAAAGAATTTGTTCCCTGTGTTTTGCCACTTATATTTCCATCCCAACCCTGGCCAGGTACGGAAGTACTGAAAACCATTTGTCCCCAGCGATTGTAAACCCTGAAATATTCAAATCTTTTCATTCCTACAGCAATCGGTCTGAAAATATCATTTCTGCCATCACCATTGGGTGTAAATGCGGTAGGGACAAAAACCTGTGGTTCCACATTATAGATCTTTACAGACACATATGCAGAATCAGTACACCCGACCTGGTTTGCCATGATCACCTGGTACCGGATGCTATCAAAACTTCCATCATAAATACCAATTGGGTTTGGAATATTTACATCGCTTAATGCAGTACCCGGGAACCACGAATAACTTATGCCGCCTGTTGCATTAAATTGCAATGGTTGTCCTACAACAACCGCTGTATCATTACCTGCAAAAGCATCCAAAGGAGGAAGTACGGTAACTAACACACTGTCAAGTCCTGGTTTGGGGCATCCGGCTGTACTGAATGTGGATAGCACATAGCTTGTTGTAAATGCAGGAAATGCGACTGGATTTAATGTATTGGGATTATTTAAAGTAACTGCAGGCGACCAGCTAAATGAAGTTCCATTAACAGTTCCATTGAGTTGAGCATTTGATTGATAGCAAATAACCGTATCTGCTCCTGCATTAGCCAGCGGGTAAGGAACGAGTGTTACCATAACATTATCCGTTGCCGTACAACCACCGATTGTGGATGTTATTTGATAGTTTGTTGTACTGGTTGGTAATGCAACAGGGTTTAAGATGGTTGGATCATTTATTGTTCCATCATCGGTCCATTGAAATTGTAACCCATTAGTAACTGCATTTAATTGTACAAAGTCTGTTGAACAGATTGTAGTATCAGGCATTGCCGCCAATGATACAAAACTTACCACATTTACAGTTACCGAATCATAATTAAGACATCCATTATCATTTAATTCAACAGCATACCTTGTAGTGGTGGATGGACTTACTGTAGGTGTAGCCGTATTGGCATTGGTAATAGAACTGTTTGGTGTCCATGTAAAAATACCATTACCAATTGCTTCCAATTGAAGGTTATCGCCTGCACAAATCAATGTGTCTGAAAAGGCAACACTCAGCGGTGGTTGATCAATTATATCGAGTGTTTGGAAAACCGTATCGATACATCCTTTGTTACTGGAAACAATAAACCGGATATTTTTTGTTCCCTGCGTTGGATAACTGTATGATGGATTTTGTGAAGTTGAAACATCATCATTAACTGTACTCTCTCCAAAATCCCAACTCCATGAATCGACCACACCATATTTTGTTTTAGTGGTATCTGTAAACAAAGTAGGCTTCGTCACACAAATACCTGAAGTAGTAAATCCGGGGAAAAACCCGGGATATACTTTGGCCACTGCAAAAGTTGAATCCGTACAATTTAATCCGCGATTTACAACCACTTTTAAATTATAGGTACCAGTATCAGCATAAGTATGAGAAGGGCTTACATCAGTTGATGTTTGTCCATCGCCAAAATCCCAATAATAAGTTTTTACTTCCGGGCTTGGGTTGTTATTTACAAAGTCTAATGTAAATCCGTCGCATGAAATATACTCAGGATTCAAATTTGGTTTGATAGGATTACAGGATCCAACCCTGATATGCAATTCCTTCCTGGTGGAGGCAATCAATGTTCCATTGCGAAACTCGTTTACACATACCGTTAGTACAAATTCACCGGAGCCGGAAATATTAGGTGCCACACCACTGATTAATCCCGTTCTCGGATCTATGGAAACTGCCGATCCCAATGGCCTTGAACCTGTGTAAGGAAATAAATAAGGAACTGGTTGATAAGGAGGTGAAGCTGATTGTACGGGAGCCGGATCTGTTTGATTTCCCCCAACCCAGGCATCGCAAAAAGAGTAGGATAAACTATCACCATCCGCATCAGTTGCAACAAATGGGAAAGTGAAATAACTGTTTCTGCAAACAACTGCCGTGTCATTAACTACGAATGCAGCACTTGTATTTGTTTGTGCATTATGTGGTGTTGAAGTACCAGGAATCGTTATGGCATAAGAATTACCGATTGAACTGGAATTTTGAATATTTTCAACACCAGAAATTCTGCAACATCTTTGATAAGTGAAAGTATAACCATTCGCGTTAGATGGTAATTCTATTTCTTTGAGATCGTAAATGACAATAGTATAATAACATCCGCTCTGATCGCCGGTAATACAAGGTTCGTCATTGGGTTTGCTTAATTCATAGCGGTCTGTAAGCGGTACACTCACATTTCTGAAAAACTGGTTATTCCCTGCATTAAAAATGGTAAAATTAATAGGATTGGTAAGCTGGCCGGATGAAGGAAAACATTCCATATAAACAGTTAGCGTTACCTGGTAACGCAAACTATTAGCTGTAGTGCCAGGTCCCAGGTATTTGTAATTAAAAAAACCACCTTTAATGTGATTTGCAGAAGCGAAACTTAAAACTCCAAAGATCAGTAAACAGGCTAAAAGAATTTTTTTCATGGAATGCGGTTGGCATCATTAAATATACAGCCTGGTTAAGCAGTTAATTTTGACTGTAATAAATAAATTAATGCTGAAAATACAAATTTTTATGCTTCAACAGGTTACCCGGCTAGTGTTAACAAACCTTTTTGAAAATAATGACGAATTGGTTACCTGGTATAAACGAATCTGCATAGTTAATTAGTGTATTAAACTTGCGGTTCACAGACTTTCAGCAGGCTTCCAAAAAACGGCTAATGGCCTGGTTGCTTTCCATAGGTTCTTCAACCATTCCCATGTGACCGGAATTTTTCAGAATCGTTATATAAGATTTTTCAGGCAATGATGATTGTTCCAGGCTATCAGCAATCGGAATGGCCTGGTCATTTTCACTCATGATTAGCATTACAGGAATTTTTGATTGCTTTAAAATATTCCTTCTGTCCGGTCGGTCAATCATGGCTTCGTAATAGGTAACGAGTGCTGATGCGGAAAAATGGCTGGATTTTTCAATGAATGCTTCTACTAATTCAGGTTGTTGTTCTTTTGTTTCCTGGGAAAATAAATTAGGTAAAGTAGTTTTTAAAAATGCGTGTGCACCATGCGTTTCTATAAATTCAATGCCTTTTTTGCGGTTAATGATTTTTTCTTTTGAATCTGCATACGAAGTAGAATGGAACAATCCTAAACCAGCAAGATCTTCAGGATATTTTTCAGCATAAGCTAATGCTATATATCCACCCATACTATGACCCACTAAAACAATTTTTTCACCAGGTGATTGAATGCTTTCGTCCACGATAGTTTTAATGATTTCAGCCATTCCTTCAATGCTGATATTATTATACAATTCAGACGCACCGCTGCCCGGCAAATCGGGTACGATGAGTTGATATTTGTTTTTAAAATAAGCAATTTGGTTATGCCAAATAGAATGATCTTCTCCAAAGCCATGAATAAGTACTACAGGTTTACCCGTTCCATACATGTAGTACATCATTTTCTTGCCCTTTATTTCAATTTGGTTGGATGCCATAAAAATCTTTTTTACTGATAAACCAGGACCTGATTAGAATAATTCCAACAACTGGTAAAAAAGCGATATTCAATTGTTGTGGAAGAAAAACCCATGCTCCTAATAAAAGCAGGATAGAAAAGAAAATGAAAGTAAAATATTTTTTTACCAGACTGTTTCTTTTATGCACCATGAATGCCATAACAGCATGTAACGGTAAAGCCCACCAAATATTGAAATTATTTTTGGCAGTCTGATGCTCTGTGCCAAACCACATAAAAAGAATTAATACACCGATAAGCCCGCAAATAAGAAAAAATATAAAATCAAAAATGGTAAGTATAGCCTGGATTTTTTTATTGGTCATAAATGATGCAATCAGAACCAATAACATGAGGATGGTAAAAATTACCAAAGGCGTAAAAATGGGTTTATTCCCATAATCTATTAAAGGTGGAATGAGTTCTTTTTTCTGCTGAACAAGCGGCTTGCCATTTTTTGTTGTGCTGTCAAAAGCATAAAGTAAGTAATCTGGTAAAAACATAGCCTCTTGGTTTGTTATTTCTTTATCCAGTGGCGTTCCTAAAACCATGTCTATTCCAAACTTGCTCCAATATTGATTTCCCCGGTCAAGATATTCATGAATAAGATTTCTGAAACTGACACCTTCATAGGGTCTTATATTTTTTGTAACCAGCTTTTCATTAGTTTCTTTTTCTACGATATCTCGTAACCGTGTGGTACAATTATCATACACAAAATCATACTTGTAATATTTATTTTCTTCCTTTGAATTTTCTATCAGCGCATTATACAAATTGTTTTTTTCATTACATGTAAGATTTAATACCTGTTCTGTTATCCCTCTTTTTTCATATTGGTACTGGTAAACAAAATTTTCAAAATCATCAACCGAAACAAAATATAAAAGTTTTCCTCTTACGAACTTGGAATAAAAATCAGGATCGTCAAAATCAAATGTTCCATAATTAAAAATAATATCCGTCCCTTGCATGGAATCAGTAACCCTGATTGCGCTATGGCCAAAAGTTGAATACAATTCTTCACCAGGGGTTGCTGTTAATAAACTAATACGTAGTCCGCAATTATTTTGCTGGGAAAATGCTGTTGAGATGGAAAGGAAAAACAGAAAGAATAAAAAGCAGGATTTTTTCAACAAATTCATTTTTATAATAAGTAATTAAAACGAATAATTTAAAGTAAAAGCCACCAGTTAGTTTATTGCTGGTGGCTTTAAAGTTATTTTGTTTCCTTTTAAAAAAACGTACAGATAATAATTTATTTACGGCTATAGTTAGGCGCTTCTTTAGTTATTTCAACATCATGCGCATGACTTTCCCGCATTCCTGCATTTGTGATCTTAACAAACGTGGCATTTTTTAATTCTTCAATGTTTCCCGCACCGCAATATCCCATTCCTGCACGTAACCCGCCTACATATTGATAAACCACTTCTCTCAAAAATCCTTTAAATGCTACCCGGCCTTCAATGCCTTCCGGAACAAATTTTTTAATATCATCTTCTACATCCTGGAAGTAGCGGTCGCTGCTGCCTGTTGCCATAGCCCCAAGAGAACCCATACCACGATATTGCTTAAATTTTCTTCCTTCATAAATAATGGTTTCACCCGGACTTTCTTCAGTTCCTGCAAAAATGCTTCCCATCATCACACAATCTGCACCGGCTGCCAAAGCTTTAACCATATCACCAGTATAACGGATACCACCATCCGCAATTAATGGAATGTTCCGGGGTTTTAATACTGCATGTGTTTCCATAATGGCGGTAAGTTGCGGTACGCCTGCACCTGCAACAATTCTTGTTGTACAAATTGATCCAGGTCCAATGCCAACTTTCACGGCATCTGCACCTGCATCTGCTAATGCTTTTGCGCCTGCTGCTGTACCAATGTTTCCAGCAATAACAGGTATATTTTTAAAATTCTTTTTTACTTCTTTTAAGGCATTAATTACACCTTTAGAATGTCCATGTGCACTATCCAGGCAAATTACATCAACGCCCACATGCTGCAGAGCAGCCACCCGGTCCAGGAAATCTGCTGTAATACCAATGCCTGCACCAACTCTTAACCGGCCAAATTCATCCTTTACTGCATTAGGGAAACTGAGTAATTGAAGAATATCCCTGTAGGTGATCAGGCCAACCAGTTTACCTGCTTTATTGACAACTGGTAATTTTTCAATTTTATATTTCTGCAGAATTTTTTCCGCTTTCTTCAGGTCTGTTCCTTCGGGAGCAGTCACCAGGTTTTCACTGGTCATCACTTCACTGACTTTCTTTTTGGGATTAACTTCAAAACGGAGATCCCGGTTGGTTAATATCCCTGCCAGTTTTCCACTTTTATCAAGTATCGGTATGCCGCCAATGCGGTTTTCTCTCATTAATTTAAGTGCATCTCCAATCGTAGCATCGGCTTCCAGTGTAACGGGGTCGGTAATCAGCCCGCTTTCACTTCTTTTCACTTTACGCACTTGTTCTGCCTGGCCTTCAATGCTCATGTTTTTATGTAAAATTCCCAAGCCGCCTTCCCGTGCAAGTGCCATTGCCAGGCCCGATTCAGTAACGGTATCCATAGCTGCAGATAACATGGGAACATTCAGGGTGATGTTTTTTGTAAGTCTTGATTTAATCTCCACATCACGGGGAAGTACCTGCGAAAAATTGGGCATTAACAATACATCATCGAATGTTAAACCTTCGCCGAAAAATTTTGGGGATTTGCTTTTTGAAGTGGGGGGCAGTCCGGTAGTGCCGGAACTGGATTTCTTTATTATTGCCATGTGCAAAGATAGCTGACCAGGTAAATATGAGCCAAATGAAATTTACAATCAGCTTGTTAAAAGCTTGTAACCTTTACAGGTCCTGCATTACAGGCTAAGGTGGTATGATTGTCAATCATACAATGCATACAATTTTCCAGGCAATGAACGGATCACACTTTGAAATTCAAGATTTAGAATGGCGGCAGCTACCGCACTGCTGTTGATGCCACTTTTTAAATTGATTTCATCGATGTGTACATTTTCTTTTTCATTTAAAATGCCAATGATGATCTTTTCTTCTTCTGTGAAATTCAGGAATAGTTCTTTTTGCTTTTTTGTTTTTATTTTCTTTTTTTCTTCCCATCCCATCAGGTCAATTAATTGCTGTGCGTTCGATAACAAAACAGCTTTATTATTTGCAATTAAATAATTTGTCCCTGAGCTGTAAGTATCTGTTACCCGCCCTGGAACCGCAAATACATCCCTGTTATATCCATTGGCCATTTCAGCTGTGATCATACTGCCGCCTTTAACACTCGTTTCTATGATGATGGTTGCATCGGCAAGGCCTGCAACAATGCGATTACGTATGGGAAAGTTATGTTTATCTGGTTTTGTTTTACTGGTAAATTGAGTTAGAATTCCACCACCATCATTGACCATTTCTTTAGCAAGACTTTTATTTTCATATGGATAAATAGTATCCAGGCCATGGCCAACCACACCAACAGTAGGTAATCGGTTTTTTAATGCTGCTTTATGTGCTATTGTATCAATACCAAATGCTAAACCACTCACAACGAGTATTTGCTGCTCACTTAATTCGCTTACCAGTTCTTCGGTAAAATTTTTTCCATAAGAAGTATAACTGCGGGTTCCTACAATGGCAACAATTTTAGAAGCATTGAGATCAGCCTTCCCTTTATAGTATAATAATGTTGGCGGATCGTAGCAATTCAATAATCTTTTTGGATAATTTTCATCGGTAATAAATAATGGCGTGATCTTGAATTTTTCTATAAATTTTATTTCTTCTTCTGCACGACTAAAATCTTTAAAGTGTTTGATAGAACGGGCTCTTACGCTTCCAATACCTTCCAGTTTTTCCAGGTCTGATAATTTTGCACCAAAAACAGCAGGAGCTGTTTCATAACGATCCAATAAAATTTTTGCATGAACCGCACCTACATTATTGATCTGTGTAAGTGCTATCTGGTGCAGCAGTTCATTGGCCATGAAAATAACGGTTAGTTTTTTTAAACTAACAATTTAACTATTTCTTCAATTTAAAAGCATGCTAACCTTGGCGCTAAATTATTTGCGTCGTTTTAGATCTTAATGAATTCAACCCGGCGATTATTGGCTTTGCCTTCTGCAGTATTATTCTTGTCAACAGGTTCTGCTTCGCCCTTACCATCTGTTTGCAGGTTGTCTTCATTAATTGCAAATTCGGTTACCAATGCAGCCTTAACAGAAGCAGCTCTTTTTTGTGAGAGTTCAAGGTTCGAGTTGTCATCTCCATCAGCATCAGTATGACCGACTATTTTTACTTTCATTGCCGGGTTCTCTTTTAAAACATTAGCGATATCCTTTAAAGTGCCATATGATTCAGCTTTAATTTTATCGCTGTTTACATCGAACAAAATACCGCGGGTTACAAATTTTCCTTCAGTAACCAGTTTATTTCGGGTGTCTGCAGCTCCTGAAGCAAGCCTGATGTTACTCAAAACAAAATAGTCCTGGTCTGCATATCCACCTGGTAAGGCAAATGTGATAGCGTTGTATTTCCCATCTGCTTCAAATGCACGGGGTAAATCATAAATTTTTTCACCATTTATATAAACCCTTAATCTTTGATTTTGCCGCCAAATAGCAACATGTGCAAAGTTATTTTCCTTGTTATCCCATACCCTGAAATTCACATCATTATTGATACTATGGTTACCATCTTTACCTGCAACTATCCTGGCCCAGCCATCGCCAACTATTTTTGGTTTCATGTCCAGATGTACAGCATGCACACCTCTCCATCTTACATAATGATAATAATGTTTATAGTCTTCAGGAGAAGAGAAGTTAGCAATGTTCAATGCTAATGGGCCGGCTTTCCAGTTGTTGTTGACACCAATATCATATTCAAGTGTAAAATTCTGGGGAAGATTGGTGATAAATTCCGGGTGCCAAATACCCTCCTTACTGATTTTAAGCCATTTACCTTCTTTGTTGTTCAGCGTTACCACTTCTGCAGTGGCATTTGTATTCCAATTAGTGGGAAAATCGGCAATGTCAGTACGGTCAAAATTTTCAAAAGCAATTACTTTTTCTCCTGGCACAAAATCATATTTTGAATAAGCCTGCAGGCTTGCAGTTCCATCTCCGGATACCGTTTGGGAAGAAGCATTTGTGTTTTTATCATTGCCCTGGGATACTTCCGCGTTTTTGTTATTATCCTGCTTATTATTTTTTCCGTCGGCTGCATTGTCAATGGCTTTGTCTATTTTATTGCCGGTTACATTTTCAACTTTCCTTTTTGTGCGGTCGGCAATTCTTTTAATTACCTGGGCATGTGCATCAAATACCATTATCAATGCACACAATAGTAAGATCTGTTTCATATTGCTGAATTTATGTTTTTATATTATTCAGCTTGCATAGGAGGATAAAGGCAGATCCCGGCTGTAGAATTAAATATGGTGCTTTGATGAAGTAAAATCCATAGACAATTTAAAAAAAATAAATCATACAAACTGAGGAAAAGCGATATCAGTTTTAAAAATTACCTGTTAGTGGTATATTGATGAAGCCTTGAATGATATCCATTCATTTTGTAAAAAAAGAAATAAATAAAAGGCCAATACATCTTGTACTTACCTGCTAATTACCTTCATTTCTGTTCGGCGATTTTTTGCCCTGCCTTCTTCTGAGTTATTTTCAGCCATGGGTATCGTTTCGCCATAACCTTTATGAGATAATCTATTGGCAGCAATTCCTTTTGAAACAAGGTAATTAACAACAGCTTTAGCCCGATTGTTACTTAGTACCAAATTGTCTGCAGGTTTACCAACATTATCTGTATGCCCGCTGATCTGGATTTTTAATGTAGGATTTTCATTCAATAATTCAACCAGTTTATCCAATTCAACCTGTGAGGTTTCTTTCAGATCAAATTTATTGACATCAAAAAATATATTGCTTAAAACGATGCTTGCATTTGCTTCCAGTGGTTGTAAAGGAATATCTTTTTTAAATATTGAATCAGCAATATTTACATCCAATAAAAAGTTATCTGAATAAAATAGATAGCCTTTCCTGTTTACATTGAATGCGTAGTTTTTACCCACTGGCAGTGTGACCAGGTAATTTCCTTCTTCATCCGTTTGAATTTTTGAAACGGTTTGTTTTGATGAAAGATCTATCAACTCCACTGAAGATGGCAAACCTTTGGTTGTTTTTTTATCAAAAACTTTTCCTGAAACCCAAAGTGTTCTGCGTGGCCGGATATCATCCCTCATTTCAAAAGTATAAATATCCAGGCCTCCTTTTGTATCGCTCCGGTCGCTGGCATAGTACGCGGTTTTTCCGTCAGATGTAATAAACAATGTGCCTTCCGTATTGATCGTGTTGATGGGATAACCCAGGTTTTCCGGAACACTCCAAACGCTGTTTGGTCCTTTGCGTGTTAAAAACAAATCCTGGTCACCATAGCCGGGTAGTCCATTACTGGTAAAGTATAAAGTTTCATTATCCGCATGAATAAAAGGACTTGATTCATCACTTGATGTATTAATTCCTTCACCCAGGTTTTCCGCTTCACCCCAACGGCCATTTGCTTGTAAACGGCTTACATAAATATCACTTCCACCAAAACCACCGGGACGACGACTTGTAAAATAGAGCTCTCTTTTATCTGGTGATAGACTGGGTTGTGAATCCCAATCTTCTGAGTTAACGTGGCCTCCCAGGTTTATGGCTTCACTCCAACCTTTGGATGTGCGGTAAGAAATATATATATCACAACTACCCAAACCATCCCTGCGGTTACAAGCAGTAAATACAAGCCATTGCCCATCCTGGGAAATCATTTGAGCCCCTTCATTCTGATCGGTGTTTATGTTTCCAGGTAATGGCGCAGAACTTTGCCAGTTTGTATCGATTTTTTTACTAAAATAAAAGTCTTCATTAAAATTATTTACCCGCCTGGTAAAAACCAGTTCAGAACCATCAATGGTCAGGGAAGGAAAGTATTCTGATTCATTAGAATTAATTCCTGTTCCCGCATTTACGGGTGCAAATGAATATTGTTTTGCCGGTTTTTTTTGATCGTATGCTACTGCAAATTCGTATGTGCGTTTACGGTATTCGCCTGCTTTCAGACTATTGGGATTTTTAATTTTCGGATCATTCAAAAACTCATTAATGGTTTTTAATGCATCTGAAAATCGGCCCATACCTGCCAGGTTTATACTGTAAGGAAGTTTATATTCACTGGTATATTGAGGATCGATCGAAAAAGCTTTTTCATAAAATTCAACACTCCTGCTATAGTTTTTCATTTGCCCGTAAACTCCTCCAAGCGAAAGGTAAGCATCCACATAACGTGGATCTGCTTCAATGGATTTGTGCAAAGCAGTAATAGACTGAGCATATTGGCCCGCTTCCGCGTTTTCAATGGCCAGCTGATAAAGTTCCAGGGCCTTTTTATTTATTTTGGATGGGTCATATCCCTGCGCTTGTAAAATTGAAAAACTGGATAGTAGTATGAGAAGGAGTAACAGATTTTTCATTGGTATCAAGGTTCGTTGAAAGATAACGAAACTATTATTTTTTTATTCCGCTTACAACAATTAAATGTTAATAGCTTTTGGATCTAGGGTACATTAATATATTTATGTATCTGGAGAGAGAGTTCCCATTTGGGATTTGCTTTAATATAATCAACGATCAATGGAGTCATAATGCCGGCCTTACTCCATTCGGGCTGCAGGTAAAGTTTACAGGAGGAAGGGACTTGTGCGGCATGTTTTTCAGCCCATTCAAAATCAGAACGGTTATAAATGACCACTTTTAATTCATTGGCTTTGGCAAGCACAACAGGCAGAGGGGCTTTAAATTTTTTGGGTGAAACACAGATCCAGTCCCATGATCCACTTAATGGATAGGCACCGGAAGTTTCAATATGTGTGCGGATATTTTTCTTTTTTAATGAAGCAGTTAACTCATCCAGGTTATGCATCAAAGGCTCCCCGCCGGTTATAACGGCAATATTTGCGGGTGTTTGCGTTACAAAGTTTGAAATTTCCTCAATGGATCTGTGCGGGTGGATATCAGCGTTCCAGCTTTCTTTTACATCACACCATACACAACCTACATCACATCCCGCCAGGCGAATAAAATAGGCGGCTTTTCCCTGGTGGAATCCTTCCCCCTGGATGGTATAAAATGCCTCCATTACCGGGAGTGTTTCCTTTGATACCAGCGATATATTCTCCGCATCATTCATATCTGCCACGAAATTATTCATAGTTACGCTGAATATTGGCTTTTAAGGTGTTTTTCATTAATGCGGCAATCGTCATAGGACCAACCCCACCAGGAACGGGGGTAATCCATGAACATTTTGGCGAAACGGAATCAAAGTCAACATCACCCTTTAACCTGAACCCACTTTTACGGCTGTTGTCTGGAACCCTTGTTATGCCTACATCAATGACAGTAGCGCCTTCTTTTACCATATCAGCCGTAACATAACCAGGTCTTCCTATAGCAGCCACAATAATATCTGCCTGTAAACAGATCTCTTTAATATTAGGCGTTTTTGAGTGACAAACTGTTACCGTGCAGTTTCCCGGATTGGTATTATTGCTTAATAATATACTTATGGGACGTCCTACAATATTACTGCGACCTATGACCACAGCGTGTTTTCCATTGGTTTCTATCTTATTATATTCTAATAACAACATGATTCCATAAGGTGTGGCTGAAACAAATGCCGGTAATCCCTGGACCATTCTGCCTACACTTTCGGGATTAAAACCATCAACATCTTTGGATGGATCAATAGTGCTGATAATATTTTCGGACCTGATATGAGCAGGTAATGGCAATTGAACCAGAATGCCATCTACATCCGGCTCCCCATTTAACTCCCTGATCTTATTCAGTAATTCATTTTCAGTAATAGATTCCTCATACCGAATCAGTGTAGACCTGAAACCCACCTCATCACAAGCTTTCACTTTAGCTGACACATAAGTTTCGCTAGCTCCGTTTGTACCAACTAAAATAGCTACCAGGTGGGGGATACTTTTGCCATCATTGGCTCTTTGAGCCACATCCAGCTTCAATTGCTCTAATATAACAGCTGATGTTTTTTTCCCATCTAAAATTTTCATGGCGCAAAGGTAGGTCTGACAAAGGGTTAAGCGAAGGCATATGGGAAAATATTTTATAAAAGGTTATGTTTTTAATAAATTGTATAAAACCTGCTAATTGCTTAAAAAGTATTTATTGATAAGCCTGCTGACGTTTGCAGCTACGGTTACTATTGCCCAGGTGGTCAATGAATCACCGGCAAGTGGTTTTTTTTCTTTAAATAATTACACTGGTAAGGCCAGGCCGGTTTTATCTTCCACATTCAACCCGGCGGCTTTGGCAAATCTGAATAATTCCTCTGCCGGAATTTATGGTGAACAAAGATTCTTACTTAAAGAGTTATCATTTTACAGGTTTGCATTGGCTTTACATACAAAACCGGGAAACTTTGGAATCAATGGATATTATTCAGGTTCTGCTGAATATCATTCCATGTCAGTTGGTGGAGCATATGGCAGAAAATTAGGTGAGAAAGCGGATATTGGGGTACAGTTCGATTATTCAACTTACCAGGTAAAAGGATATGGCAAAGCTTCATTTGTAAACGTGCAGATGGGTGGGTTGATACATTTATCAGAACAACTTCATGCGGGTCTGCATATAAAGAATTTAGCAGGTTTCAGGTCAAACAAACAAAGCGAAAAATTAAAAACAGTTTATACCGTCGGTTTGGGTTATGATGCTTCCGACAAATTTTTTGCGGCTATTGCAT
>CAMPGG010000050.1 GCA_946885335.1 uncultured Chitinophagaceae bacterium | reverse complement strand
GCACTGCTGCCCATGCTGGAACTCAATTATGCAAACGCCGCAACGGTTAGTGAAGATGAATTATTTACAGAAAGGATCTCATACCCCGGGGTCAAAGGAATGATGCAGGCTTATATTGCACGACCCAAAAAAGAGAATAAATATGCAGCCGTAATGGTCATACATGAAAACCGGGGATTAAACGCACATATTGAAGATGTTACCAGGCGTGCCGCGAAAGCAGGTTATCTTGCCATAGCACCCAATGCCCTTTCTCCTTTAGGCGGAACACCGCAAAACGAAGATGAAGCAAGAGAGTTATTTACAAAACTTAATAATGAAGATAATCTTCCCAACTTTATGAAAGGATTTGATTACCTGGAAACACGTAAGGATTTCAATGGTAAAAAAGGTTGTGTAGGCTTTTGCTGGGGAGGTGCAATGGCAAATAATTTAGCAGTACATGTTCCTGCATTAAATGCCGCCGTTGCTTATTACGGCAGACAACCGGCAACAGAAGACGTATCCAAAATAAAAGCAGCCATTCAATTACATTATGGCGCTTTGGATGAAAGGATCAATGCGGGGATTCCTGCTTATGAAAAAGCATTGAAAGAAAATAATATTCCGCACGAAATTTATATATATGAAGGTGCAAATCATGCATTTCATAATAATACTTCAGCAGCCCGTTACAATGAAGCTGCAGCCAAACTTTCCTGGAACAGAACACTTTCGTTCTTTGAAAAATATTTATAATTTTTATAAGAGATAGGGCAAATGGCAAAATGATTGCAATGATATAAGTGATTATACCTTATATAAACTTAAATCATTGGTTATGGCAGGGAAAGTTTTATTTACAATCATAGCATGCAGTCTTTCTGTGGCAGTTTTTGCCCAGGTTGATAATTCAAAAGAAGATAAAAATGTTCGTCGCACAATTCCAATAAAGATGTTAGATGAACCGACAGTAATTGATCAGCGTGATGTAAAGCATTGGGCGAATGGTCAAAAATCAACTCCAACAGGCAGGCAGGCTACAGGAATCGGCAGTGGGTACAGTGCACTTAGAAAAGATGAACCTGTAAAAATTATTAATCCTGCATCATCCTTAACGGCATCTAAAAGAAGCATTCCCGAAAACAGGAAAAATTATAAATGGGAAAATGGTCAAACGGCAACTATTACCGGATACCAGGCAACGGGTATTGGCAGTGGTTATGCTTCACTTAAAAAAGATAAAAATGTACGTGATGCAATTGTAACTCCAGGGAATACCAGGAAACGTGATAGCAACTCGGCTAACATTCCTTCAAACAGGAAAATAAAATTATGGCCTGATGGTCAAAAAGCAACGGTAACAGGACATGAAGCTGCGCCCATCAATGGAGGTTACAGTGCACTTGGGAAAAAGAAAAACAATGAAAATAAATAATAAGTTTTCGAACAGTTTTTTAATATCTATTCGCAATGATTTATGATTAACCTATAACATGAATGGAGTTGATCTTTTTCTCATAATTGTTTTTATTTTATCCGTTTGGTCTGGTTATAAACATGGGTTTATTTCGGGCATATTCAGTCTTTTTATTTGGCTTGGAAGCCTTGTGGCCGCACTTTTTCTTTACCAGTATTTAGCTGGCTGGCTCCTGCAAATATTTCCAAAGCTCAAGGTATGGGCCATGCCACTTGCATTTATAATTATTTTAATTATCAGTCGTTCCATTTTATCATTAATCACGGATCGCTTTTTAAGAAACATTCCCAAAGAAAGTCACCAAAACCATATTAATAAATTTGGCGGTATCATACCTGGTGCCATAAAAGGGCTTGTATGGGCTACTATTCTTTCAGCATTATTATTAGCTATTCCTTTATCGGATGCCATTACGCAAAAAGCAAGGGAAAGCAAAATTGCCAACCGGCTGTCAACATACGTAGAGTGGCTGGATGAAAAATTTGCACCGGTTTTTGATGAGGCCGTTGCCAAAACCATTAATAAAGTAACCGTTGATCCCGGATCTGCAAAATCTGTCAGGCTACCCTACACCGTTAGTAACCCTTCACCCAGGCCTGACCTTGAAACAGAAATGCTTGAAATGCTGAATGATGAAAGACGCAAAGAAGGCCTGGATCCATTGCAGGCTGACCTGGAAGCTAAAACGGTAGCCAGGAAACATTCCCTGGATATGTTTAGCAGGGGTTATTTTTCACATATTACACCAGAAGGCCAAACCCCGGGAACCCGTATGCGCAAAGGGGGTGTCCGTTTCATCACTTCGGGAGAAAACCTTGCACTAGGACAAACCTTACTTATTTGCCATAATGGGTTAATGAATTCACCTGGACACCGTGCAAACATTCTGAACCCGGCATATGGACGCGTTGGCATTGGTATTTTAGATGGAGGAAAATATGGTTTAATGATCACTCAAAACTTCAGGAATTAAATCCAAAAAATTTTATTACCCTTTTTTAATTACTTTTCACCGAACAGATTCTTATATGGCTTCAAACACCTTTTTATTATATGGTGCAAATGGTTACACTGGCAGATTAATTACTGACCTGGCAATGGCTTATGGCCTTAAACCTATACTGGCAGGTAGAAATGAAAAAAATATCCGGCAGATGGCAGATAAATACAGCCTGGATTACCGCATATTTGATTTAAAGGAAAAGCAAAAACTGGTTGATACATTAAATGAAGTTCCGCTGGTATTAAATGCAGCTGGCCCTTTCCGTTATACTGCACAGCAAATGACGGATGCATGCCTTCAAACCAAAACACATTATATTGATATTACCGGTGAAATTGAAGTTTTTGAAATGCTGCAATCACAAGACCAGGCAGCCAGGCATGCCGGCATTATATTGTTGCCCGGTGCAGGGTTTGATGTTGTACCCACAGATTGTATGGCGTTGTGGTTAAAGGAACAATTACCCCTGGCTACCAAACTCCAGCTGGCATTTGCCAGTGCAGGGTCAGGAGTTTCTCACGGTACCGCGCAAACGATGATTGAAGGTTTGGGAATGGGTGGTGCAGTCAGAAAAAATGGAAAGATCATTTCAAAACCGCTGGGGCATAAAGGCATGTGGGTTGATTTTGGTCCAAAAAAGTTATTTGCAATGACAATTCCATGGGGTGATGTTTCAACCGCCTATTACACAACCGGTATTCCGGATATTGAAGTATTTACCGCTGTTCCGGTAAATGTTTACAGGAGCTTGAAATTCCAGTCGATGTTTAACTGGTTATTAAGAACAAAGCTTGTAAAAGATTTGGCAAGAAAAAGGATTAATTCCCGTGCTGCAGGACCATCAGCAGAGCAAAGAAAATCTTCTGTAAGTTATATCTGGGGAAAAGCGGAAGATGCAGAAGGAAACACAGTAACAGGACGGATGGTTACACCAGATGGATATACATTAACTGCACACAGCAGTTTAATCATTGCTAAGAAAATTTTACATAACAATCTTAAACCCGGTTACCACACACCTGCAGGATTATATGGTCCTGACCTGGTGATGGAAGTTCCCGGAACACAAAGAATCAATTAACCAGGCAATAAGGTCTTGCTTTCTTTAATCATACATTCAACCAGTGTCATCATTTTTTGACGATCCTCTTCTCTTAAATGAAATTCATATTCTTTCCCACTGCCTTTGAAAAGGAACGATTCAATCGGATGCGTGGAAAACCTGGTTAATGCAGATGGGGTTGTAGGTACATTTCTGAATGTAAAATGAAATAATCCCTGGCAATTCATACTGCCGGTATTTCTATTGGTACTCTTTAACCGGGTACCTGCATATTGTACGATAGCGGTTGAAGAATTATCAAAACACCAACCTTCTACTCCATTGGCCAAAGAAAAAAAGAAATCTATCTCTTTGCTTGTAGCATTAATTGTTAATAGAAACTTGCTTTTCCCTTCATTAAAACTTACAAATCCGGTTGAAATTTTTGTTTCGTTGGTAAAATCATCTGTAGATTTTGATAATGTACATTCCTGTGCAAAAGAAAATAATGGAAGCAGTAAGATCAAAAGGAAAAGTTGTTTCATAAGTTCGCCTGTTTTCTATAAAAATAGAAAGCATTGTTTATAAAACAACTTACTGATTGTTAAAATAAATTAATTGACGGGATGAAGTATTATGGTGTTCACAAATAATCTCCTGTTATCAGATACAGCTCTTTCAGCACTTACAACTTCCCTGCTGAGAAGCCTGGAATCGGAGCAATTCAAACAGTTTAATTTGAACCCGGTGGTTTTGAAATTGATGCTTCCTTTAGAGTCAGGAACTATGATTCCATAAAACGGAGAGCTTGTTCCATAAAAATTAAAATCAGATCCGTTTTTAGCTATCAGGTCCTGGATACTGAGGCCTGTTCTCAATCCACTTTTTAAATGCCAGGTATTGTGACCAATAATTTCGTTAAAGCCTTGTGCATTTTCTCCCTGTAATCCTCCGCCAATTACTAAAAAGGATAGCTGGTGAAAATTGGTCGTATCATCCCATAAAAAAATGGCCTGCTGGCTGGTATTTGGATAAAGCACACTGCATGGCGTTGAAACTTCCGGTGAGAAATAATATTTTTCTTTTTTTACATTTCGTTCGCCATACAAATACCGCAATTGTTCATGCGATTGAATGACTAACAGATCTTCGGCAAATCTTATAGCACTTGCTGGTGGTAAATTATTCCGGTTGATGCGAAAACTGTAAATAAGTTCATCTTGTTCAGAAAACGAATTATAAACTATGGTCACATCGTTTTTCTGGTATAATTGAGGCCAACCTGGATTAATTATCCGCGGTTCAATAAATCCCAATTCTATAATTTCCTGGATGATAGATTCCGCCTCTTCTTTTGAAGATGTCTGGTAAGTTAAACCCTGCACATTTTTTACTTCATACAGGTTGAGGAACCTGTAAGTTGAATCTATCGATTTCCTTCTTTTCTTTCCTATGTAAGTATAATTTTTTACAACGGTATCCTGGATATTATCTATCCCGGCACTGTTAAAACCCTTCCTGGAAAGATAACTGGAGACCTTCTTTTCAGATTGAAAAGTTAGCCCTGCAAGATCGCGGATGCTCCACATTTGTGCTTGTGTAACCAGGCTGAAACCAATAAATAGAATTAAAAGGGTAAAATTTTTTCTCATCGTTAAATATTTTAACGGCTCTTCATAGAACGATGAGGTCTTGTCAAGGGAAAGTACGGATGCTTTTGAGAGGTTTTTTCAGGATGGAGATTACCTGTAAAGGCCAAAATACAACAATAATTTTAATATCAAAAAAACCTTGCCACAGATATTCATTTAATTTAAAGATCTATCGGCTAACAGGCGCATCCGGTATGCATTCATAGCAGTATGTCCTAATTTTTTTATTAAACGATAATTAACTACAACACCTACAACAGCACCAATTCCGGGGATTAACTGGGCCATTTTTGCCAGGTCAATATGATCACGATATTCTTGTTGAAAGGGACGCCAGTTAAATTCATTTATATCATTTGGAAGTTGCTTACTCAGTTGTTCCCAATTTTCTACATCCTTAAATACAGTTTGACGGTGTAATTGACTACTAAAGGCTAACTGGAAAACATAGAGGATAAACAATCTCTCCTTATAATCTTTTACATCAAACCCATACATCACCGCGATATCGAACAAAAGTTTGATCTTGATGCCCAATAAAACAGGAAAATCTACCATGGCCATCAAAAAGCCGCCGGCACCAGTAACACCTCCTTCAATAGCCGCTGTTTGCTTATAATTTTTAATTCGTTCCAGGATGGCAAATTCGGTTTCCTGCAGGCTTGGATAAGTTTGTGCTTTTATTGCTGCATATTCTGACCCGAATAAAACTGCTCTAACCATCTGCTTAATGGTTGCAGTGATAACGCCATGCACTTTTTCAGGAATAATCCGGTTTAACCGGTTCTGGACAGATTTAGACATGTTGTCAACAATGGAAGGATGCCTGCGCATTTTCTTTTTCCATTCCTCAACTTCCCGTATGATTTGTTTTTGGTAAAAGATTTCCACAAAATAAAATTAGTGTTTGTTTCAAGATAATAAGAAAAGAATACAGCAATCCATGTTAATCATATCCAGTGGATGTATTTGTGTTTAGGATTCAATTATTAAAAAGAGATGCATGTTTGCCAGTATGAATATTTCTAATTGGCATCCGATTATATCTTTGGTTTCCTTTTTGTAACAGTTAGATCAAAACTATGAATATGCAGGAAACACAACATCGTCTTAATCTTGTGGTTGACGGCGTACCTTATTTGGTACAGGTAACACCATATGAGTTTAATACAGAAACCAGGTTCAAGGTCAGTTATAACGGGAACCCTGAATTAATCTTTTTATATGATTCGGAATTGAAGCGATTAACAGCTATCGGGGATGAAGCAGCAACCCTTCCGGATAACCTGGAAAATGCCATTGCAGAAAAGCTCCAGTCAGGTAAATACTAGGTAAACGCAAAGCGTTTTTATTAATCTTTTACGGTTAGAAGATCATTATTCAAACCATTATAGAAATATGGAATTATTTGGAATGAAATATTTAAAGCAATAAATAACCCCGGGTAATATTTGTAATTTCAAAAAAAATCATGGTTCATGCCAGATACAGAAACCATTATTATCCGGATCAGCCTTGCTTTGCTGGCTGGTGCCATTTTAGGAATTGAAAGAGAATACCGGAATAAATCTGCAGGCTTCAGAACTTTAATCCTTATATCTATTGGCTCCTGTTTATTTACGCTAATCTCTTTATTATTATCCAGTGATACAATGGACAGAATTGTGGCCAATGTTGTAACGGGTATTGGATTTATTGGCGGTGGTGTTATTTTTAAGAGTGAAGAGGGTGTAAATGGTTTAACAACAGCTGCAACTATTTGGGTGACCGCTGCTGTTGGCATGGCGGTAGGCGCTGGATTTTATTATGCAGCAGGTTTTACCTTAGCCGCCACATTTATTATTCTTGCATTTTTATATAAAGTGGAAGATTTTATTGACAGGCTTTACAAAGAAAAAGTTTACATCATTAAAGCATCTTTACAGGATGGATTGTTATCGTCCTATGAAGAAGCGCTGAGAAATAATCATTTAAAATACAGGCTGGTTAAAAGAACACGCCAGGCAAATGAATTAACCGGAACTTTTAAAGTACAGGGTTCTTTGAAAAATCATGAAAAGTTTATTGACTTTATGTTGAAGGATGAAAAAGTGATAGAGTTTGATTTTTAATAAACGATTATAGAGAAGGAATCAAGCCGGTTTGTTTGCTGTGCGCAATTGCTTCAATGCTGTGGGTGAAATAACAACAAGGCACATTCATATCCTGTATAAACTTTACATTCTCTTCCGTTTTTTTTACATTGGGTGAATGTATGCGACGCAGGTAAACAACCTGGATTTTATCCGGAAAGTGTTTTACAATTGATGCATAAATATTTGGATCTTCCTGTGAATCATCACCCATCAGGATAAATTTTTGTTCCGGGAAAGCTTCAATTATTCTTACAATTCTCATGAATTTCGCACTGTGTTTATTTTGCCCGGTCTTTAATACTTCATGAAGTCTTTTGAGTTGACTTAACAGGAAAATACCCCTGGGCAAATGATTTCTTTTTGAAAATTCTATGATAAAATCATACAGGTTCCATTCACTGCTTGAAACATAAAAAAATGGATTGGGAAGATCCTGTAAACTTCCTGCATGTGCCAACAACTGGTAGTGTTTTACCACATCATCAAAAGTTTTCCGGCTATGCGCATTTTTTGTAAACAGTACATATAGTCTTTTCCGAAGTTTGGCTGAATGTGAAATCAGGAAAGTATCATCGATATCGGAAATAATCGCATACTGGTGCTCGTGGGGAATAAATACCAGTCCTTCTCCAGTGGAAATAATCTGGTTAGTTTCCGGATGAATTAAATGCACCTGCACAGGGTGCCAACCTGCTTTAACATCAATTCCCGGCGACCATTCAAACTTAAAAAATCCATCTGAACTGGTTGTATGTTCAATGGACTGCTTACCCCAAACGAGTTTCACTTTAGCCCCGGGCCAGGGTTTCACCATGAATGACCGGATCAATGCAAAAGCATTGGTTACATATGAACCCCTGAAACGTTTTCGCGGTACGGGACTGAATTTAAAAACATGGCCATACAAAAAAATATATTTCCGGTTGCCATAGCCGCTATACACCTGAACAACCGGATCGTTTGTTAAACGAAACCGCCACAAGATCCGCTTATATATTTTTGAAAAAAATCCTTTCGCTGGCATGCTTATTACTATGTTACCTTCAATCGTTTATTAATTAAAAAAATATGCCCCTGAACACTTACAAAATTTTATTTGTAATCAATCCCCATGCAGGAGATCAAAGTAAAACCGATTGGGAAGAAAACATTCGCGAATACTTTTTGAACAGTGAACATACTATTTACTTTTATCATTTAGGTAGCAATGACAATGAAAATTCGGTAAAGGAACAAATTTTCAAAATAAAACCTCAGCGTGTAATTGCAGTTGGTGGCGATGGCACTGTTACTATGGTGGCCAAAACGGTAATGGGTACTGATGTTTCTATGGGAATTTTACCGGCAGGTTCTGCCAATGGTATGGCAAGAGAACTTGATATTCCTTTGAATGTACATGAAGCATTGAACCTGATCCTGGATGGTGAGATCCGCAAAACAGATATGGTTAAAGTGAATGATGAAATGAGTCTTCATTTAAGTGATGTGGGCATGAATGCTGAACTGGTCAAGTATTTTTCTGAAGGAAACCGAAGAGGCAAATTAGGATATGCAAAAGTCCTTTTAAAAGTGCTGGTGAGAAGAAGATATTTAAAAGTTTGGGTGGAAACGGAAAATATGATCGTTCAAAGAAAAGCATTGGTAGTCATATTGGCTAATGCCAGCAAATATGGTTTTGGCGCTGTGATCAATCCCGGAGGTGACTTACACGATGGTTTATTTGAAGTGGTGATCGTAAGAAGACTGGCAATTTCAGAGCTTTTAAAAATGTGGTTCAGACCACAACCTTTCAACCCCAAAAAAATTGAGATCCTGAAAGCAAAATCTGTAAAAATTGAAATGAGGCATAAGGCGCATTTCCAGGTAGATGGAGAATATTTAGGCAAAATAAACAAAGTAAATGCCCGGATTCTTCCCGGCATACTTCATTTAATCTTGCCTAAAAAATTGGTATAAGATAATTAAGAAAGCCACCCTGGAGGATGGCTTTCTACCCGTTTTTAATACACAATTATACTTTAACACTAATCATTCTTCACTTTCTTTTCACCTGTTTCACCGTCGATTTTAATTTTTGTATCACCGTCTTTGATCTTAATATCACCATCGGAATCTACTTTCTTTTTATAGTCTCCGTCCTTAATCTTATAATCGCCATCAGCCTCAACTTTTAGTTTGTAATCTCCATCCGTATATTTAAAATCACCATCGGCATCATATTCCCATTTACCATTGTTCAATGCAACTTTACCATTAACAACATTTCCTGTACGGCCATAAATAGTGTCGTTTGTTTTGGTATCAACATAGATATAAAGTGGCTTGCGTGTTTCAGCATTTACCATATAACCCGTTTCAGAATCTTTCTCAACTTCTACCCTGTTGCCGGATTCAAGATCAATATAACGGCCTTCTGACTCACAACTTGCGAGAAACATCATGAAAGCCATTCCAGCTATACCAAGTTTTATTTGTTTCATATACATTTTTTTCTAACCTTATTACAATTCCCGGGCCTAAGGAAATCTCAATTTAAATGGTTAATAACCAGCTTGATATTAATTTACAATTTGGGGAAATTTCAAACTAAGCTCCACTATTTGGGGTATGATTTTTTTACATTCCTTCTCACTTCAAATATGTTTTTATGAAAAGATCATTACAGGCAGTACTACTCATTTTATCTGGGGCAATCGGTGGAATTTTTCTTTTAATGCAATTTTCATTTGATGAAAATAAAGAGCCTGTGGTTCGGAAAAATAAAACAAATAATGAAAACGAAATGGTTTGGCATGCACCAACAGTACCCACGCAAATGAATTTTGCCGGAGAAAATGTTCCTTTAGACAGGTGGGATGTATATGAGCGATTGGATCGTGAATTATTGTATAACTATTATTACCAAAATAATATCATTTACATAATGAAACTGGCGAACAGGTATTTTCCTGTTATTGAAGAAAGGCTAAAAGCGAATGGCGTTCCGGATGACTTTAAATATTTGTGTATAGCGGAAAGCAACCTGCAAAACCTTACCTCACGGGCAGGCGCAGTCGGTTTTTGGCAATTTATGCCTAAGTCGGCACCTGAATATAATTTGAGTGTTAACAGCCTGGTTGATGAACGGTATGACTATGTGAAATCTACTGATGCTGCATGCAAATACCTTAAACAAGCGTATGCCAAATTCGGTTCATGGACCGCAGCCGCCGCTTCTTATAATTGCGGGCAAGGAGGCTATAACGGGCAAGCAAAATTCCAGGGAACAAAAAATTATTATGACTTATTGCTTCCGGAAGAAACCAATAAATATATTTTTCGAATACTCGCTTTTAAACATCTCTTATCTAATGCAGAAGAACTTGGATTTACTATCGACGATGAAAAATTATATGCGCCTCATAAAACCCGGGAAGTTATAGTTACCAGTACAATTTCTAACCTGGCAACCTGGGCACAAAGCCAGGGCACAACATACAAAATAGTCAAACTGCTGAATCCATGGTTAAGAGGAAGATCTTTACCCGTTAAAAGTGGAGCACAGTATAAAATATTATTACCCGCAACTTAGTGAAATACACGGCATAATAATTACATAAATTATTATACAAACAATTCATTAAATCAAACGAACAGTATAAAAAATTATAAATAAAATAATTATGAAAAAAGAAGAAAAATCAAAACCGCAAACCTCAACAAACAGCATAAAGGAAAACAATAGCGATTTACCAGATTCACCAAAGGACCAGGAAAAATTAAAACCTGAAACTGTCATTATGGATCTGCCTGAAGTTAGCGATATACCAGGCCAGGAACATATTCATGTTCCAAATTTAAAGGCGTTTGCAGACACAACTATTTCATCAGATGATGAAGAGGGTGCCCGGGTATTTGACGATGGTCATGAAGAAGATTTTCCTGGTGAGCCTGTTATGGATATTGCCATTAGCGATGAACCCGAAGAAGATGAAACCAGGCCTGTGATGGGAAATGATGCAGATGTATCAGAAGATGAAAAAGAATTGTTACGCCGGGCAGATGAAGATATGCCAACCACAGACGATAAAAATCTCAGGCGCTCAGCTTTAGATAACACGGATAATGAAGGTATTCCATTGAATGAAAAAAGCCAGGATGTTTCTGGTGACGACCTGGATGTTCCTGGTTCAGAACTGGATGATGAAAATGAAGAGTTGGGAGAAGAAGATGAAGAAAACAATCCTTACAGCCTGGGTGGCGATAAACATGATTAGGAATTTATTGGCAGGCATTTGCGTTATTTGTACAACATTTGCACAAATAATTATTTCATTTTATGGCCGAAGACTTAACTATTGTTAGAGGGAGTAAAACAGAGCAGTATAAAAACCTGGTTCCACAAATTAATGCAATTATAGAAGGAGAAACTGACCTGGTGGCTAACCTGGCAAATATTTCCGCGGCATTAAAAGAACAATTCGATTGGCTTTGGGTTGGGTTTTACCTTGTAAAGAATAATGAATTGGTTGTGGGACCATTCCAGGGGCCGGTTGCCTGCACCCGCATTAAAAAAGGAAAGGGAGTATGTGGCACCAGTTGGGCGCAGAAAAAAACATTGATCATTGAAGATGTAGAAGATTTCCCCGGCCATATTGCCTGTAGCAGTTTGTCTAAATCAGAAATCGTTGTTCCTATTATCCGGGAAGATGAAGTTGTTGCTGTTCTTGATTGTGATAGTAAATTGCTTGGTGATTTTGATGAAACAGATAAATTTTTCCTGGAAGAAATTATCAAAGGGATTAAGTTTAATAATTAAACCTACCCATTAACGTTATATTTTACGACTGGAAATTATCCATTTTCAAAATCACGTCGCCATGGACAGGATGACCAACACAGGTTAAAGTAATTCCTTTTTCCAATTCCTGCTCAGTGAGTACTTCATTGTACGAGAGCCATACTTTTCCTGAAATACAGAGAGCCGCACAGTTGCCACATTTCCCGGTTTCACAGCTATAGGGCAATATTAATTTTTCCTTTTTTGCCGCTTGTAAAATTGTATCAGGATAGGTAACCTTTATCTTAAATGCCCGGTCATGAAATTGAAGTGTAACAAAATGATCGTTTGTATCCGGTGGTGTTTTTTTTGCGGGTATAACTTTGCCTGGTACAAAATCTTCTCTCCTGATATTATTTCTGGAAACGCCCTGCAACTGTAAAACAAAAATGATCATGCGCATATAAGCTTCAGGACCGCATGTATAAAAAAGTGAGTGGGAAACATCTATTTCATGCTGTTTCAGAAAACGTATGATGTAGTCCCTGTTTAAATAGGCCTTTCTAATATCCTGTGATGTACTGAATAAATATTCAATTTGAAATCTGCCGGAATTTTTTTCCTGTATTTCATTTAATGAATCATAAAATATTGTATCAGCCGGAGATCTGCTGCTGTAAAGCAAATAAACTTTGGAAGTTTTATCAAGATGCAAAAGGGTTTTGATCAATGAATAGATCGGTGTAATGCCGCTGCCTGCGGCAAAAAAAATAAAAGAATTGTGTGAGGAGAAATTACCAGGCAATCGAAAAAAGCCGCCCGTTCCGGATGTAATCAATTGATCACCGATTTTTGCAAAATCAATAAGCCAACGGGAAAATATACCATTGGCTACCCGTTTTACCCCAATGGATAAAGGCTCTTTCAAAACAGGAGACGAAGTAATTGAATAAGATCTGCGAATTTCTTTCTCCCCTTGCTGATGAACCAGTGTTAAAAACTGGCCCGCCTCATATTGCAAACCATGGCCATCCTCAAATACAAAAACATAAAAATCATCAGTTAGTTTCGAAATACTTCGAATAGTTAAAACGGAATATGGTTCCTGGATTAAAGACAAGATAAATTCTTTCAAATATGATAACCTGGGTGGTAAACAATAATTACAAAATGAAAGTACTACAATTCTTCAAGGGATGTAGCGGTACTCAATGCCGGGTTCTCAGGCACCGGGCTGACAGGGAAAGAGATTGTAAGCGTACATCCATTACCGGTAGATGATTCCAGGTCAACAATGCCTTCAAATGCCCTTGCTCTGCCGAAAATATTATTTATTCCAATTCCCTTTCGATTGATGTTTGAATCAAATCCTTTACCATCATCTTTTATACACAATTCAAGTTTGTCATCATCTTGCGATAATATTACCCAAATGTTATCAGCATCTGCATGTTTCACAATATTATTCAACTGCTCCTGCACGATCCGATAAACAGCCAGCTTAAGATCCATATCCATCGATTCTATAAAAGAATGGTGACTAAAATGCACATGCAACCCGGATGATGATTTAACGTTTTCCATTAACGAAACAATTGAATCTATCAGGGACCTTGTTCCTAATGTTGGTGCACTTAGATCATGCGAAAGATTACGAATATCCTGTATGGAGCGATCTATCAGCTTCATACTTTTTGTTAAGAACTGGGAATATAACTTTTGATCTTTACTGATCATATCAAGATATAATTTTACCGTTGTCAGTACCTGGTTTACATTATCATGTAATTCTCTTCCAATCGTTTCTCTAACCCGTTCCTGCCCCATAATAACCTGCCGGGTTATCATCTGGTGACGTTTCTTTCTTTCAGTCACCAGTTTCAATTCCATTTTTTTCCTTTCTGAATTATCGCGGATAATGGCAATGATAATGGGCTGTCCCTCGCAGTTGTCATACAAGGCAGAGGCAATTTCTCCATTAAAAACAGAACCATCCGTTCTGGTAAAAGTATGTTCACCGTTATAGCTTTCAACACCCTGCAGATTTTCTGTAAAATCGAATGATGACCGGCCTGTGTGTTGATTAAAATTCAATTCTTTGCCGGCATCTGCATTTAATCCAAACACCTGCCTTGCAGCCTGGTTATGATCTATGATCTTTCCGTTAGGTTCAAGCAGCAAAATAGCATCATTGCTGTTTTGAAACATAGAGCGATATTTTACTTCGCTTTCTTTTAATTTACGCAAGCTTTTTTTTCTGAATAAAAATCCAATGCAAACCAGGATGGAAAATAAGATCAACAGGATACTTATAACGGTAGTGTATAAACGATCTCTTGAAGCTCTTTGATAATATCCTGCCAGCACATCTTCTTCTGCCACACCTGCTGTAACAATAATGGGATAATTTTCCATTTTACGGTAACTGAAAAAGGTAGGAATACCCTTTATGGCATCTTTGGCAAAATAAGAATCAACTAAATTATTGGTTACATGAGAAAATAACGGGCTCTTACTGATATCTTCTCCAAAACTGTCTACTGAACCGGTTCGCCGGGAAATAGTTATTCCATCCAGGGAAATAAGCGATAGAATATCCCGTGGATTGGTTTGCGCACCTTCATACAAACGTGTAAATGTTGAAGGCAATACCTGCACAACAACTACACCGCCAAAACTTCCGTCAGGTTTTTGCAGTCGCCGGCTCAGAGCGATAATCGGTTTATTAATTGTTCTTGATACAATGGGTTTACTTAAAAACAATTGATCATCTTTATTTTGCAGGTGATGCCTGAAATAACCCCTGTCGCTGAAATTCAATTTATGACTTAAAGGATAGGAAACATTTGATGAGATCATTTTCCCTGTTTCATCCATTATCGCAATGCCATTGAAATAATCTGCATTAAATAACTGGCGGGAAGTTAAATCCAGGATATTAACCTTTTCACCTACATTTTCATATTCCATTCTAACGATTTTCAAAATAGCATCTGCGTTTTGTATCGTCTTAATGGTATATTGTTCAAATGCCAGAACAAGATTACTGTTTCTTTGAATAGCTGCCGCGATAGAAGCTTTTCGATCCGTTTCTAACTGTTGTAATTGCTGGTTCCAAATCAGTACGTTTAGTGCAATACAAAATATTGCCACTATGATCACTGCGCCATAAGTGCTGCCTAAAAATCGACGCATAATAAATACAGTTTATATCCAGGGAAGAGAGTGCAAAAACGTCCGGATTTGTAATGGTTAGCTTTGGTTAATTTCATTGAATGTTGAATATAGATTCAAGCTATGATAACGACATTATAATTCAATAAGTATTTTCTGCCTGTTGAAAATTTATTGATCTTAATTCATATACTGCACATTATAAATCAACAATATATCTTAGTAAAAAAGACTTATAACGATTAAATGTAAACGCTTAAAAAG
>CAMPGG010000049.1 GCA_946885335.1 uncultured Chitinophagaceae bacterium | reverse complement strand
ACTTACACAAATGCTGATTTTTTTTAAAGATTCCCCGGACCTGGCTTAAAGGATATATGTTTTGATTATGATCCTCACCCTGCTTCTTTTGTTTTTTTCACAATTAATCTTAGCTTCGCCGCTTTATGAAAAAAACTATTTCATCTTCAGCCCTTACTCCACCCTGAGTTCACCTGCTTTATTAATTGCTATAGTTATTGAAGGGAAAGCGATCTAAGCTTTCATCCCAAATTTTCATTTACCTATTAATTTTCCCCAGTATGAAAGGTGTTCTTAATTTATTTGATTTTTCCAGGAAAGTAGAATACAGAATTGAAATTTTAGCAGGATTAACTGTGGCCATGGCTTTGATTCCTGAAGCTGTTGCCTTTGCATTTATCGCGGGCCTTTCACCATTGACGGGGTTATATGCCGCTTTTGTTATGGGTTTTATTACTTCCATTTTTGGTGGACGACCCGGTATGATTTCAGGTGCTACCGGTGCCATTGCAGTAGTCATTGTTGCACTGGCTAAAACACATGGTGTTGAATATATTTTTGCGGCAGTTATTTTAGGCGGCATCATCCAGGTATTGGCAGGAATATTAAAACTTGGCCGGTTTATCCGCCTGGTTCCGCATCCTGTTATGTTTGGATTTGTAAACGGTTTGGCCATTATCATTTTCATGTCCCAACTTGACCAGTTTAAAGTTGCAGACAGCAGTGGTGCATTACATTGGATGACGGGCACTAATTTAATGGTCATGCTGGGGCTCGTCATTGTTACCATGCTAATCATCTGGTTACTTCCAAAAATTACCAAAGTCATCCCTCCTTCGCTGGCGGCTATCCTTACCATATCGGCTATTGTAATTGGATTTGGTATTGATACAAAAACTGTAGGTGATATAGCTTCCATACAAGGAGGTTTTCCTCCATTTCATATTCCGATGGTCCCTTTGAATATGGAAACACTTTCTGTAATATTTCCTTACGCGGCACTTATTGCCGGTGTTGGCCTGATAGAAAGTTTATTAACACTTAATTTATTAGATGAAATAACAGAAACCCGTGGAAACAGCAACCGCGAATGTCTTGCACAGGGAAGTGCAAATATTCTTTCAGGATTATTTTCGGGTATGGGTGGCTGTGCCATGATCGGGCAAAGTTTGATCAATGTTTCTTCCGGTGCAAGAGCAAGACTGGCAGGCATCGTAGCATCTGTCATGCTTCTTGTTTTTATCATGTTCGGATCAAGCCTGATTGAACGAGTGCCTATGGCTGCTTTAACCGGTTTAATGATTATGGTGGCTATTGGAACTTTTGAATGGGCCAGTTTTAAAGTAATTGGCAAAATGCCTCGTCATGATGTATTTGTCGGTATTGTTGTTGCTGCCATAACTGTTCTATTACACAACCTGGCTTTGGCTGTTTTGGTAGGTGTAATAATTTCCGCATTGGTTTTTGCATGGGAAAATGCAAAACGGATCAGGGCCAAAAAATATATTGATGATGTTGGTGTAAAACATTATGAAATTTATGGTCCGCTGTTTTTTGGTTCAGTAACTGCTTTCAACGAAAAATTTGATGTAAGAAATGACCCGGAAGAAGTGATCATTGATTTTAAAGAAAGCCGCGTTGTGGATATGTCGGCTATTGAAGCCCTGAACAAATTAACCGAGCGTTATAAAAACGCAGGAAAAATTTTACATTTAAGACATTTAAGTGAGGACTGCAGAATATTATTAAAGAATGCAGAAGATGTAATTGATGTAAATATTATGGAGGATCCGCACTATAAATTAGTAACGGAAAAGCCAAGCAAATATTAATCAACTGATAAATCCGGACGATTTAAATATTCAACTACTGTATAACAGCAATGCATCTTTACTGTCCGGAAAGCAAAATGTTTTTGAAAATCGTAAACCGATCTTTTCAAGCAGCCTGATGGACCTTTCATTTTCCGCAATTGTAATAGCTTCTATTTTTGAAATTTGCAAATGTTGGTTTGCATAATCCATAGTTGCACTCACCACTTCATAAGCATATCCCTGGCCGTGATAACCGGGCAAAAAAGCAAATCCAATATCCGGGTTATCTAAATATTCCCTGTTAATAATACCGCACATACCGATTGGTTTTTCATCAGTAATTCGTTCAACCAACCAAAGACCATAGCCATTAACCTTATAACTGTTTAATGGACCGTTTTCAAGATATGTCCTTGCCTGCTCCTCCGTTTTTACATTTCTGTCGCCGATAAATTGCAACCATCCCGGGCTGTTCAATAGTTCAATGATGAATGCAGCATCGTTCAATGTAAATTCTCTCAGCCTAAGCCTTTCCGTTTCTAAAATATAATTCATGGTGGTTTCAAATTAAATGGCAACAACAATTATGAGTACTTGTTCAAATGAATATAAGATTAACCAGTGTAATACCGGACCATCGGCCTGTTTTTAGATGTTTTGTCCACAACTTTAAATCCTGCACGCTCAAATGATTTATATAATCCAACCCAAACAAATGCATCCGGGAGTTTTTCCTGTGTTGGTATAAGCGGATATGCTTCAATGATTTTAATGCCATTTTCTTTAGCATACCTGGCTACATGTTTTAATAATTCAACAGATACACCTTGCTTCCTGAAATTTTTATGAATAAAAAAACATGGGATTGACCAAACCGGTTCATCATCTATCCGTTTGTGTACCCGGGATTTTTCCAATTTTAAATAATCTTCACGTGGTGCAAAGGCGCACCAGGCAATAGCCTGTTCCTTGTACATACCCAAGAGCCCGGTGGGCTTGTCTTTCCAGACAATATCGTGCATGGCAGTTTTATTCCCATTCTTCTTTTTACCCTCATCAAATGCGGATTTTTTAAGCCTGAAATACATACACCAGCAATTTCCGCAAGCACCTTTTTCACCAAAAAGCTGAACAAACTTATCCCAGTTTTTTTTTGATAAAGGCTCAATACTTAGCAACTTTTTATCAAATAAACTATTATTGCCTGCTACTTTATTCATGTTTTATTTTATATGCGCCATTATGAAGAATGAAAGCTATGCAGCCTATTTTTTCCGGTCATAATGTATTTGCCATTTAGGCGTCCATACTTTGCCTCCATCAACGGAAGATTCCCAGCTCCAGTCAAAAGAATCGGGTTTAATATTGTAAAATACCATCCTGTTTATCATTTTTCCAGTTGCACTCATACTAACCGGAACATTCATCTCCGCCGTTTTCAATATCATAGAATCACCTTCCTTGCCCCCGGTTAAAGCAATATAACCACCCTGGTTATCAACCCAGGTTTGCTGCCATATTTTGTAATTGGAATTATAAACGCTCCAGCTCTGGCCCAGGTAATTTAATCGCGGATCGGAAAAATTTTCGTGAATGGTACAATCACCAAACATCTTTTTAATATGGTTGGTGCCATGCAATGTATCATTCCATGTTAGTTCCCATTCACCCACCCAAAAATCAAATTGCGAAGCTTCGGGTGATGTACATGGTTTTTGTGTAGTGGTTTGTGCAAAAGAATTATATCCCAGGAACATAAGACAAATGAAGAAAGCAGGTTTCATGATCTGTATTTTAACTGCAAACAATTTAATCATTCTACAAAATGAAGTTTCCATAAAAGTTATGAACGGCAGCAAACATGAAAGGAATAATTTATTACCTGCAACCGCCAGCTAGCTTTTATTTTCCAGCAGGTCACTGTATGATTTGTCAACCAGCATTGACTTTTTCAATTCAAAAAAATCAAGGTAATGATCGCATTGCTTTTGAAGGTCATTTATTGAAAATTCATTGTTACTGTCAATCGCTTCTACTTCGATAAATGTTCCTAACATTGAGACAATATCAAAATGGAACTTTACATTGTCAATGAAATAAATTTTGCGCTTTTTATCAACAACCGTCTTAATTCCCAACTGCAAAGCCAGTATTTCTTTTAATGCAGGGTCAGGTTTATGTTGGTAAAGAATAACCGTTGACATTTTTGATCCCTGCACATCTTCCCTGTTATAATTGATCAATGCATTTTCAATATTTCCTTCTCTTAACTTAAGACGGCCTTTTGAATCATTGAAATAAGTATCAACCTGGTGATCTGTCCCCATGAATACAGGATTAAGCGTTAATAATTTGTTTTCATATTTTTCTATGTGATCAACCTTTGCTTTAAACTCAAAATTCTTAATATTCATTTCCCTGCTTTTGATAGTTTTTTTTGTTGCCTGATCACCTGTTTATAAAAACCGGCGATTGATGATATTTATATGTTGAATCAGTTAACTGTTTTACCTCTTTTGTTTTCCAGTTCATTAACATGATATGATACTGGGTCTCGTTTTCTTTTGACATATCAAATGCTAACCACTGCCCGTCCGAACTCCAGTCATGCCAGCCTTCAGGAAAATGATTGCCGGTTAATTTCCATTGCTTTTTCCCATCGGGTGTAACTGCAAAAATGCTGTGCTTCCCATCCTGTAATGAAATATAACTGATAAAATTTTCCTTGGGATGCCAATGCGTTGCTCCGGCTTTATAACCGGGTGTATTCCTGCTTATATTATCCTGCGGATAAAAAGTAAGTTGCTGAAGGTTTGAACCGTCCATATTCATTAAATACAATTCGGCATTTTGGCTGGCATCCCTTTTATTTTTCTTATAAACGAAAGCCACTTGCTTTCCATCCGGTGAAAAGGCAGGATCACTGTGCATGGCTGCCGTATCATGGGTGATTTGTTTGTATGCACCCGTTTCCAAATCCATTAAAAATAATTGGTAGCGAATGTCTTTACCTATTCTTCCGGAAACAATCATTTCTTTTCCATTGTTTCGCGTATCCATCCAACTGTCTTCAAGTTGCAGGTCGCTGATCTTTTTAAGCTTTTTGCCACTGTAATCAGTTTTATAGAGAAAAAAACAACGATAACAGGTATCCCTGTCGCTGATAAAATAAAGATCTTTTTTATAAGCCCGGTATGTCCAGGCAACATCCGGGTTATTAGAAATATTTCTTGCATTGGATCCATCCATATTCATAACAAAAACTTCGTAATTGCTTTTACCGGCGCTATCCTTTACGGCAATATTATATGCAATAGCATAATCAGGATCGTTTACACTGTTTACTATTTTGCCTGGACTTTTACAGGAAGAAACTGAAATGCTTAACAGGCAGAAAAACATATGGGGTTTCATGTTTGAAAAATTTAATTAGCAATCATTATTTATTTAAATAAGCATTTGGAACGTTTGGAGGGATATAATCAATCCCATACGCAGCTTTGATTAAAAGAGAAACAACCTGTGAAACAGTTTTTTCATTCCTGTGCATTTGAGGCAACAAACCCATCATAGCATAACTGGCAGGATTAACCGCAGGAATAAATGTTTCCCATTCATAACCTTTTCCCCAAATAAACCCTTTTACAGTAACGGCCAGATCCGCAGAAAGGGAAAGCAAATAATGCAGCATATCCGCTGACTGGTTTGAATTTTGATTAACGGTATGAAAGATGGGTGTTTGTTCGCCAAATCCATATTCATCTACTCCAGCTTTAGCATTGATATCAGCTCCATATTTAACCAGGATTTTCGCACAGGAAAGGTGATTGAATTCTGCACAAATATGCATTAAGGTCGCTTCATGTAAAGGTGTATAAGCAGATCTTAGCGTATACCGTTTTTCAACCAAAACCGGGTTTGCAGCTAATTGTTTATCCAGTGAACCGGCATTGTCTGAAAGAACTGCCAGTAAAACATCATCATTAAAATCTAAGCCATGATCTACAAAGGCTTTGACACAATCTTTAAACCTGGGTGATCGGGTGTATTCGCTGATTAATTCGTAAATAAGTGGTTGTTTGTTATAAAAGTCATTTGGACCAATGCCATTTGCAAAACATTCTTTTATCCCCTCTGCGTTATGCAGTTCAATATCAACAATTATTTTTTGCAGGTAGTCCATACCAATGTTTTACAAACACGTTAATCGAAATTTTTAGAATGACTGGAGTTTGAGTAAACGATTGTTTAACTATTGTTGAACGATCGTTAACCAATTGTTCCACAAACAAAAACCTAAGCCCTAAATAAAAAGCTAGACCGCGTCAAATTCCTTAGGATAAATCACCGTTCCGGAAACATTATTCAAACCGCCGTTTACTAATTCTATTGCCATAAATACATTCGGTGGCACTTTAAATGGTGGCCTGATATTCCATTTCTCTGCCGGTTGAAATCCAAATTTGGGATAATAATGTTCATGGCCCAATACAATCACTGATTTAAATCCTTCCTCTTTTGCTTTTTCAAGCCCGGTGCGAATTAGTTTAGCACCTATACCCATTTTTTGAAAGCCTGGTTTTACGGCCATTGGTGCCAGGGCCAAACTTTCTGATGTATTTCCAGTTTCATCACCAACCTGTATCCTGGTAAATAATATATGGCCAACGATCTGGTCTCCAGAAATAGCCACCAGCGAAAGATTGGGAATAAATGCTCCTGTTCTTCTTAAAGCGTCAACCAAAATTGCTTCATTATCCTGGCCGAATACGATCTTATGCAGCGCAAAAATTCCAGGCAGGTCTTTAGAAACCTCGGGCCTGGTGATAATATTTAAATTACCGGGCATGTTTTAAATTGTCCATTAAAGTTAAAATAACTAAGCATGAACAGGCAATTTGAATTTATTTAATTGCCTGAAGATTTTTTAATTGAACTTCCGCATTTCGATTCTGGGGATTTAATTTCAGCGATTGTTCATAGTGCTGAATGGCGAGATTAATGTCCCCACTTTCTGCGTATATTTCCCCGAGGCTATCAAATGCATTTGCACTTTTTGGAAATAAATACACATTCAATTTAAATATCTCCAGTGCATCAGCCATTTTATTTTGGCTAAGTAATTTATATCCCCATGCATTAACCTCTTTTTCATTGATTGCAAAATCTTTGTTTGCCTTTTGTAATTTATTCACTAATTCAATCGCATGTTTATATCCTGATTTATCCAAACCGGCTTTCACCATTTTCATGGATGGAGAAAGACCAAAACCGTTGGAAGCTTTCATATCCGGAATAAAAATGCCAGCTAATTCGTCAATGAATGCATCCGGTGAACTTCCTGCTAAATTGGTAAGCACGATGATGGAAAGATCATCATCCGGATAAACAAACAATGCAGAACGACCACCTCCAACAGCTGCTGCTGCCGGATGTTCTGATCTTGCAACAATGGGCCAGCCTGCTGCATATCCATTTAATAAATTACTGAAACCGCCTGTTTGTCCATTGTTTAATTTGGCTGGTGTCCACAATGCGGTTAGACTTGATTTTTCTTTTAACAACTGCCTGTTTTGCAAAGCAATTACCCATTCAGCCAATTCTGTTGCAGTAGAACTCATACCTGCCGCTGTTTGCAGAAATAAAGGAAAAGAAAAAAACATGTTTATTAATTTACCCTGGGAATAACGATATCCTGCGGCAACATGCGGAATGATTTCTTTGGTGGCCCCAAAGCCTGACCTGGCCGTTTTTGCCATACCAACTTTTTGCAGTTGTTCTTTTATAATAAATTCTGTAAAAGGCATCCCGGCTAATTTATCAATCAGCTTACCCAGTAACAAATAATTGGTTTGATTATACCGAAACATTTCTCCCGGTAAAAAATCAACATGCATTGCCTGAACTTTTTTCCAGGATAAATCTGCAGAAGGTAATATCATCGTTGATTCTTCTTCATCAACAATATCAGGAATGCCGGAAGTATGTGATAATAATTGCAGAATGGTAACGCTTTTCCAGGTTTCGGGTAAATTATCCAGGTACTCAGAAATAGGGGATGACAAATTTAGTTTTCCCGCTTCCACCAATTGAATAATGGCAACTCCCGTAAATGCTTTGGTAATGGAATTGATATTAAAAACAGTTTTATCACTTACCTGGATGGAGTCCTGCACATTTGCCCATCCATAGTTACCCGTTTTTATGATTTTTCCATTTTGAACAATGGCTAATTGTAAACCGGGAATTTTTCTTTTCTGCATTTCCTGCTGAATGAAAACATCTATACTATCCGGCTGGGCAAATAATGACTGATTTAAAAATATAAACAGAAAGGCAATGATGATTTGTTTAAATCGCGGTGACATGATTATAAAGGTTGATAATGCTGGCAACTACATTTGCCATAAAAAGTAATAAGATGATTGCCAGTAACAGCTAAAGGAACGATGTTTTATTGATCTGTGATTGAATTATTATTTAACAGGTCAAAACGGATATTGAATGTCATAAAACCGGGAATTGGATAGAAACTGTTTACCTGTTTTCAATGATTTTTTTAATATTAACCAGGTCTTTGGTATTTGCTTTCCGCATCATGAATGACATAAAAGGGGCCAGCAATTTAGAAAACCCTGATGGATTGCCCCTGTTTCGCAATGTCATTTTGGTTGAATGTTGGTCGATTGCATGCCAGGTATATGTTGTTTCCATTGGAAACGGACCTTGCGCCGTCCGCATGACCAGTTTTTGTCCCCTGGTAAATTCTATGACCTCATAGGTATATTCCAGTTTTCGTCCCATAAAATGTGCGACAAATGCAACCTGCGAACCAACAGATAAGGGTTTAGCGGTGATCCATTCAACTGATTTAATATTTACATACCATTCTGGAGCGTTGTCAGGATCTGATGCATAATCCGAAACCTGCTCAATGGTTTTATGGATGATAATTTCCGTTATAACGTCAACCATTTTTTTATCATTAAATCCAACAAATGTATTTAGGCAATTTGACTTCAATAAAACTGCTTCCTGTAATTTATGCTATAGGCAATTATCATCTCATTTTAAATCGAACGATATACATATCATTGGTTATGTACAAAGTTTTCTCATCCGGCGACAGGGCTACATTTGATGCAGCTACATTCAATCTAAGCTTTACCAGAAGTTTTACATTTTTATTAATTATCCATATTACCCCGGGCCCTGTGGCAAATACATTTCCATTGCGATCAATTTTCAAACCATCATTGCCCCCTTTTAATGATTTGTCATAACCAGCGGCGCTGTACCAAATTCTTCCATTGATCACTTCATTATTTGCATTTATGTCGAACGCATACCAGTTTGGCTTATTTCCGTCGGAGTTAGCTACAATAAAAATTTGCTCTCCGGGAAAAAACGCAATGCCATTTGGTCGGCTAAGGGTATCCGTTATTAGCTGTACCTCGCCTGTATTATTCACTTTAAATACACCCTGGAAAGGAATTTCTTTAAGTGGGTCATTCATTCCTTTTTCCAAACCATAAGGAGGATCAGTAAAAAATAATTCCCCTTTACTGTTATATGTTCCGTCATTGGGGCTGTTTAATTTTTTGCCCTGCCATGAATCGGCAATGGAAATAAATTTTGGTAAAGGTTTATCTACAGGTGCATCCATCCTGGCCATCCGCCGGTCGCCATGCTGGCAAAGTACCAGGTTGCCGTTATTATCAAGCATTAATCCATTGCTACCGGTTTCGCCACCACGCTTTTCTGACCCGGTATAACCAGCAGGTTGAAGATATAATTCCGTTCCATTTTTTTCCGTCCATTTATAGATGGCATTTCGTGGTATATCGGAAAACAAAAGCATTTTATTCTTTTCAATCCATAACGGACCTTCACTCCATTCAAAACCTTCAGCAATAATTTCCGCTTTGGCATTGGCCGATACGATATCATTTATGGACTCGTCTAATCTTTCAATGTTTCCAATAGTTGGATACATTTTCTGTACGCTGCAGGAAGCCGATGCCAGCAGCAAAATAAGAAGCATTTTATTCATGGTTATTTCATTTTATCGAATCATCAATATAATGTAGCGTATTGCCATTACTTAAGTTAATTCAAAAAAACTTTGCTGAGTGGTTTTTGTTGACACCCCATTTGTATTATGCAATTAGCCGTATACTTATTGCAAGTACTTGCCTTGGCACCAGGAAAGAAAACTGAGGGAGATTTTGTATGAATGTAATACCTAAGAATATTATTGAACGATTCAATCAAAAATATTTACCACACTTTTAAACTTTCATTTCTCTTTTTAATTTTTTATACTCCTCTTCTTCTGAAAGAAATGAAGAAGACCTGTACTCAAACATATAATGAAAGATAACGCCAATGCCCCAACCTGCCATTGGCCAGATGGGCCAGATATAACCCGCTCCGGTAAGGAACCATATCATCCACAGTATGGAAATAATCACAAAATAAACAACCAGGTGTCTCCTGAATTCAACCCGCTTACGGGCCAGTTCATGTAATTGATTTTCAGAAAGCGTTTGCATAATATTTGTTTATTAATTTATTAAACAAGTTATGGATCACGTTCCCGGGCAACAAGGCCTGCGGTCAGCAAATTGGATGACAGTCGTCATCCTGTTATTTATAAACAGGATACAAAAAGTTTTTATCAAACGCATGAGATATTTAATCGCCAAAAAATAAAAAGCCATTCAAAGAATGGCTTTACTAATTATGTTGACATATGGGTTATTTAAGATGTCAGGATATTTCTATAACCGTCCAGTTATTTATGCGGCGGTTCCAAACAATCGCATAATCCTTTCCGTGATATAGCCTGTAAGTTCTTGCATTACTGTTGTTGCCGAAACGCAACCACCCGTAATCATACACTTCATATTTAAATACAAAAGGCTGGTTGGTTTTTAATTGCGCCTGGGAAAAACGTCTTCCATCATCGGAAAGAAAAACGGTCATGTTTGAATTACTATACAATGATAAATGAATCCAGCTTGCATCATTTGAAGCTGGTGCAGATCTTTGTTGCGGCTGTGGAGCAGGCACCCTGTTCCTGGTAACTGGATTGTTGGTTATACCTTTCGCTTTGTTCCAGCCATCGGCAATGGCATTCAGCCTGTTTACTTTAGCCGGGTGCGAAGCATTGCCACCCGGAGATGCAATTTGTGACATAGCTGCTCTCGCCTCTTCTAAACTGGCTCCCATTTTTGCCATGGCATAACCTGAAAAATAATCAGCTTCAAGCTCTTTTGGTTGTGTACTGCCAGAGCCACTGACCATATGATTATAATAATGATGTCCCATCTCATGTGCTAATACACTTATCGATGCCCATTTGGTTCCCGCGTAATGATCAAGTCTTTCCAAAAAATGATTATCATAGACAATATAACGCTGGTTGCGGATGATGGTAGCATAGGCATTATTGATACCATTTTGTTCCCGCACCTGGAAATTTTCCTGCCAGTTGACGCGGTTAGATATGTTATTGATATAACTACCCGCTTCATATACCGAAGCAAAATTTGAACGTAAAGAATTTGGAGGAATGATGATGCCGCACTGGTTGGCTCTTTGTGCCAGGACAGGAGTTGCAGCAATAATTAATAAAAGAAAGGGTAAAAGTTTCTTCATGGATATTGAATTTTGTATAGGATAGTTTGACCGCAAAACGGATAAAGGTTTATTTCCATTTTGTTAAGAAAATGGGAGTATTTATCAAATCCTGATTGATTTTTTAAACTACACTATAAATCAATGTAGCTCCAAACAAACAGGCAAAAGGAGCAATGAATTGAAAGTATAAAGGCTTGATTTTTTCAGCCCAGTGTAACGAATAACCATGATGGATACGCCTGGGAACAAAATAAAGTACCAGTGAAGTTAGCAGCATAAACCATCCCAGGAACTTAAATAAAACAGGGATTTTTGAAATATCCGCAACTATAATCAATGCAATGGCAGGAATCATCCGGATGGTTATTTCAGCATAATTTATCAAATTAGTGCTGCCTGCCTTTCGTAAAATTCGCCTGGCTTTTTCCGGAGCAAATAACATCAAAAAACCAGCAGAGACCAGGAAAATGCCAAAGACTATTATTGTAAACTTTGCAACCGTTATCATCCTACAAGTTAAGATGAAATGCTTAAGCCCCTGGAATTAAAACAAAGAGTGTTGAAACAATTACAACCACAATTTTGTTAACATCAAATATTTTAAAGAACGCATTGTATTTTTTTTAGGAAGCATTCCATAATCTTTGTAAATAAAGCTTGTATAATTTATGCAAAACGTTAAAACACATAAAAGATATTTCCCTTTGCACCATTTTATCCTTATACCGCTAACGGTGGGTATTTTTATCTGGTCCATCATTCAACTACTAAAAACGACAGACAATATTCCTTTTTTCCTAATAGCCGTCATCCTGTTGATCACTTCAATCATAACAAGGATTTATGCACTTAAAAACCAGGACAGAATTATCCGGCTGGAAATGCGTTTGCGATATTTCCAGTTAACCCAGCAATCTTTATCAGGTATTGAGCAGAAGTTAACAATGAAACAACTGGTGGCGCTTCGTTTTGCGGGTGATGATGAATTGGTTTCTTTAATTGACAGAACCATCAACGAAAATCTTTCACCTGGTGCAATAAAAAATAATATCAAAAACTGGCAGGCAGATCTTTACCGGGTATGAATAATTCCAGGTTATCCAGGAAATATATTGTTTACAGTTATCGGTTCTTTTCCATTTCGGTTTTACTAACCGGCAAATGCACGATGAACCGCGTAAACTCCCCTTCCTTTGTTTCAACTTTTATTACACCTCCATGTGCTTTAATGATATCATAGCTTAATGATAATCCAAGTCCTGTTCCCTGCCCTGCCGGTTTGGTTGTAAAGAATGGCTGATAAATTTTATTTAAAGATTTTTGAGGAATACCTGTTCCATTGTCAGTGACCGCAATTTCTATATGGTCATCAATTTGTTTTGTTGATACAGAAACAATTGGTTCGTAAATCTGTCCTGCAGAACCTTTCAATGCCTTTTTCTTTTCATTTACGGCATAAAATGCGTTGTTGAATAAGTTTAGCAACACCCGTCCAATATCCTGGGGAACAACATTCATTTTTTTAAGGTGCCTGTCAAATTCAGATTTGAAATTTGCCTGGAAATTTTTGTCTTTTGCTCTTAACCCATGATAACTTAATCGCAGGTATTCATCGGCTAAATTATTTATATCGGTTAATTCCATTTTCCTGCTGCCTGTTCTTGAATGTTGCAACATTCCTTTCACAATCCCTTCGGCCCGTTTCCCATGGTGCGAAATTTTTGAATTATTTTCTGTAATATCATTGGCAATCAAAAGTGCATCTTCAAACTTGCCTGAAAGTATTTCCCGTTTCATTTCATCCATCATTTCATGATTTAATTCGGAGAAGTTGTTTACAAAATTCAACGGATTTTGAATTTCATGTGCAATACCTGCAGTCAGTTCTCCCAGCGAAGCCATTTTTTCTGAATGAATCAATTGCGCCTGGGCCGCCTTTAATTCTTTTAATGCATTTTCTGTTATTACCTGCTGTTCATGTAACCTTTCATTTGCTTTTCGCTGGTTCCGGTAATTCAGGAAAATAAAGAATGAAAGCGCTAAAAATACCATGACGCCGGCCAGCAACAGATTACGCTGGGATCGCTGCGCAGTAATTTTTTTGTCCTTAAGCAATAACGATTTTTCATTTTGCGATGCTATCAATATTTGTTTATTCAGTTTCGACTCCTGTATCGCTTTTTCCTGTTCCGCAATGGCCAGTTGCTTTTCCTGTTGCTCATTGCTTAATTGCAGTTCTGCCTGTGTTTTTAAGAAGGTTAGCATTTGCAGATCTTTTTCTCTTTGTGCCAGTTCGAGAGAAGATTGTTTTATAGTGAGCTCCTGTTGTTGTTGTTTTGTCAGGAGTGTTTGTTTTTCCAGTTGTTCTGCAATCAATGCCTGCTGCATTTGCAGGGAGTCTTCTTTTTTTGAAAATGCATATTGCATTTTTTGTTCTACCAGGTTTTTGGCAACTTCTGCATTTGAAATGCTGTCGCGATAAGTAATATACATTTTGTAATTATCAAGTGCAGAAACATGATCACCAACAGATGTATCAACCTGCATAAGCAAGTGATAAGATTTGCTGATCACATCCTTGTAATCGATATCTTTTGCCAACGTTAAAGCCTTATTCAACCACAGCTTACTTTCACCGGGCTTTTTATGATTGAAGTAAACCCTGCCAATCTCTAAATAACCAATGCTGATACCTTCTTTGGCACCTATTTCTTCATAAATTTTTATAGTTTGTTCAAAGTTTTGAATGGCTTCCGATATTTTACCTTCCTGGCTGTAAATGATTCCCAGGTTTCCGCGGATACTTGCTATAGGTTTTTTACTGCCAACTTCTTCTGCAAGCGCCAAAGCATTTTCTAAAGCATCCCGGGCATCTGCTATGTTTCCCATTTCCATATAGGCATTCCCCATATTATTATAGGCATTGGCTAACACCTCTTTATTCCCAAAGGCTTCAGCATATTTTTTAGCAGCCCGGTAACTATTCAATGCTTCCAAATAATTTTTTTGATCCAGGTTGATTATACCTAATCCTGTATACACATTATACATACCCAGGTTATTCCCGGTTTTTTCATAAAGTTTCAAAGCGGAATAATTGTCCTTCAATGATTGCTGAAAATTTCCTTGTCGCTGATTGATCCTGGCACTGGCAACATAACAATTAGCCAGGCCGGTTTCGTTACCTGATTCTTCGTAGTATTTAATCGCCAGGTCATTATATGGTAATGCTTCATTATAATCTCCTTTGCGCAAATAGGTATTTGCAAGTGCAGAGGCAGGCTTACCCATTAAATTTTTATCTTTTGTTTGCTGGGCAGCTGACAAGGATTTTTTAAACATCCGGATAGCATCATCATAGTTGGTGCGCTGGTGAATGAGCCCGATAGCATAGCTGGCTTCGGCTATTCCTTCCCGGTACCTGTTCATTTCATAAATCCTTAAAGCCTGCTCAAAATTGTTCAGTGCTTCCTTTGAATTTAATTTTGCAGTATAAATCTGCCCAAGGGAAAAATAGGAATTTGCCTCACCTGGCTTGTAATTAATTTTTTGTGATAAAGAAAGTGCAACAGAAGAAAGTATGATGGAACTATCCGGATCATCTTTCAACAAATCAGTTGCTAATGCATTCATCGTATTTACCCTGGAACTGTCCTGCATATTTGATTTAAGCATCCGCAACAGGGAATCTGTGTGTAACTGCACATTGTGTTGTGCATACAAGGCCATTTGCGTTAGAACTGCAAGAATGACCAACATAATTTTTTTCATGAAGCCAGGCTTTTACAATAACAATCATGTCATTTTCACGCAAGAAATATGATCAGCACTACAACAACTTTTGTTATTAGCATTTATAAGTTACTGCAGTGCAGGCGTGGTAATCAAAGCCTTTAATAATTCACAGAACGTGATCCGAATGTTTCTTTAGAGTAAGTATTAAATTTTGCAGGTAGTTCAAACCAGGTACGGTGCAGTAAATGTGCAATTTTTTTGCGCACCTGGAACCGGCCATACACGGTTCATTAAAGTTATCATTTTATTAATTACATAATAGAATTGTTACCAGGTGATTAAGCTGAACAGTAGCTTCTATCATTTTAATTCAAGCAATTAATATTCATGAAATGTGCTCATGCAAAATTATCTGTGACGATATTAATTGATGGAAATA